>NZ_JAAHHT010000055.1 GCF_010672085.1 Okeania sp. SIO3I5 | reverse complement strand
AAATTACATCTGCTGTAGCTAAGATTTTGTCAGCTTTCACCGTTAATAAGTCTGGGTCTCCAGGACCTGCTCCTACAATGTAGACTGCTGCTCTGAGACTTTCAATTTTGTTCATTAAACCTCTTGTAAAAATTTTAATTAAATCAATTTAAAGATATAGACAGTGCAAAGTTCCTAGAATAGCCATTGCTAGCAATGGCTATTAGCGTTCCCAAAGTTAGAAACCTTTATTCACTACTATATATACTGTAAGTATTTACCAGTAATACTTACAGTTAGACAAGTAAATCGTTTTTTAGAATAACTTTGTACTCTCCAGTGAAAGATATGAAATCAATAATTTCATCCCTCTATTCCCTATTTCCTATTCCCTGACTTCTGGAAGAAGTCTATTAATTTTCCGGGTATAAGTATCTATAGTTCAGATAAATAGAAAGGTAGATATAAGCTGATGTAGCCGTTAGTCAACCCGAGATTTTATGCCTAGTGCCGTGTCTAGACTAAAATTGTGGGTATTTGAGCGAGCAACGAGCGAAGACCTCTCCCCCCTGCCCCTCCCCCTCTTCTGCGAGCAGAGGGAATTTATCCCCCCCCTGCCCTCATCCCCCCTTTCAAAGCTATCCATTACCCACATCTTTCTTAACATAAATATTGACACGCATAGACAAGTTATGTATAGGTCTGGGAGCGGCTTTTTCCTGAGAAACAGTTTATTGAAACATACATTTTTTCGAGAAATGCAGACAAGATTCTTACGGACCATCCTCCCCATCCTCCCCATCCTCCCCACCCTCCCCACAAGGCTTTCAGGAGTTATGGGTAAGGGATAGCGCATCATCGGGGGGCAAGGGGGGATAGTTGTGGGGTTGGGGGGTTAGGTTCTTTAACTCACATTTTCTTTTTTTGACACGACACTAGAGCTTTTTTCATTTTTAAGAGTCGATCGCTTAGTTTGTTTCTTCAACTTCTGAGGGCAACACATCTGGCAAAGGTCGTTTCAGCAAATATAGCCACGCTAAACCTGCTAATCCCAACAAAATACCAGCTAAACTGACGAACTGGGCAATGCGTAATGGCCCTAACATTAAACTATCAGTCCGTAATCCTTCAATCCAAATCCGTCCACTACTATAAGCAGCCATATAAATCAGAAACAAAGTCCCTAATCTAAGTCGAGGTTTACCCCGCAAATCTCTAAAAAACAGAAATATTAATAATCCAAATACCATCAAATTCCATAAAGACTCATATAGAAAAGTGGGATGAAAATAATCAAAATTTACTAATTCCGGCGGACGATTTTCTGGCGGAATATATAACTTCCAAGGTAAATCAGTGGGACTGCCAAAAGCTTCTGAATTGAAAAAATTACCCCACCGCCCGATGGCTTGTCCTAAAATTAAAGAGGGAGCTACTAAGTCTGCTAACTGCCAGAAGGAGATTTTATTGAGTCTGGCAAAAATTAAAGCAGCGATCGCTCCACCAATAATTGCTCCATGAATTGCAATTCCTCCTTTCCAAATGGCGATCGCATCTATAGGATTTTGTTGATATTGTTCCCACTCAAAGAGAACATAGTACAAACGTGCTCCTGGAATTGCAGCTAATACTAACCAAACGACTAGATCGCCCAACAAATCAGGGTTAACATTACGAAGTTTAGCTAAGTATTGAGAAAGGGTGACACCGATTAACACTGCACTTGCAATTAAAAGTCCATACCAACGGATTGCCAAAGGCCCTAATTGGAAAATAATTGGGCCTGGAGAACTAAATTGAAAGGCTAAAGGCAATAAAGGAATCTCTACTGTCATGGATTTACATATAAAAATTTAGTTACATTTATAGTAGTTCTGATCGAGAGTGATATCAAATCCGTTGGCTTCAAAGTAATATAATTTCGTTGATCGTGATACGATGGGTAGGGACAAATGGCCATTCTCCCTACAATATAAACTATTATTTTTTATACTGAATAACACTGATGCTACTGGATTTGATATGAGGGCAAAGTTTAAGTTTTAGAGAACAGAAAAAAATCAAAAACCCTACAAAAAGATGCATCTGGAGCGCAAATGCTTAAAAAGATCTTCTCCAATTAATTTATGACCGCTATTTCTATCATTTTTACCAAAAAATCAGGTTCAAAGTCTCCCCTTTTCAGGGGATGAAAAAGCGGAGTTTGACCTAGGATGGGATGAATGGGTTACCTAACCAGATCCAATCGACCAAGAAAATATTCAATTCAGTATTTCAAGGCTTCGACTTAGTGGGTTGGTACTGATAACTGATGTAGTGACACTTTGCGCGTTGTGTCACTGCTGATTGATAATTAGAATGACCTTTTTTTCTTCAGTATTTATTCCAATTTCGGTCTCTCCTCTTCCCGGTACAGATAGCTTTATGTAAAGTATTGATACTTGATTTTTTACTACTTAAAAGTAATGGTTCTCTAACTAACACTACTATCCGTATTTGTTTAACTTTTATATTTTATTATGTATTTTGGCTGATCTAACTATGAACAAAAAAAATTTAGAAGAACATTACTCTAAACTAAAAATATGGTTAAAAATAAAACTAATAGGACTTAGGCAGAAAAACTCGGAAATCGGGTTTTTTCGTAGATGTCTATAATAAAAACAACAATTTATCATAAAAACCCGGTTTTTTTGCGTAAGTTCTGATTAATTGAGTATACCACAAAAGTTTTTGGTGTGTCGAGCAAACTTTATATATACCAAAACTTATCTCAGACTATTTAGAGTATTTTCAGTTTTAATCAACTTAATTTCAAATAAATTCTACAGTATTAATACTTAGTACAACTTTCAAGAATACCTTTTGAGTTTGATATATCAACAAATATCTAGATTTAATCTTTGTTTTATAAATCAATTCTTATTATAAAATTAAGAAATTAGAAATAATAACCAATATGTCTATATGTTGATTAAGATTGAAGAATATAAATTTAATTTTCGGGTAATGAAGAAATATATGGAAGTATTGCAAGAACAAATTATTGCTTTAAGTACAAAAGTTGAAGCAATATACGTCATTATTGAGCAACTCAATGACAAGCTATCAAATTACATAATTGTTGAGAAAGCAAATAAATATCAAGGTACAGAAATTGATTATAATCTGCAACAAACAAATGAACTTAAAGAAAAATATAATTTTTTCGATCCAGAGTTAGAACATAAGGATGTGTTAGTAGATGATAATTATTTGAATAAGAGTAGTCAAAATATTGATCGTGAATTAACATCAGAAATTCAAATTCAACGGTTAACAGCTCAGTTAACAGCAGCTTATAATCGAATTGCTGCTTTAGAAGAACAATTACTTTCAAAAAGAATTAAATCTTAAAAATAGAGAGTAATTCATTAATTATTAATTAATTATTACCTCTAGTTAAAACCGTAACGGAATTGAATATAAGGAAATATCCTAGGACTTTTTTTCTCTTGAAATAGAAGGCTTTATACCTTGATTTTTCAGTAATAGGGAAGATTAATTGATAATCTATGGATAACAATTGATTTGGTTTTTAATTTTTGGAGAAGTCTATTGGATTAATATTATATTGATATTGCTAATTTTTTATTCAAGAAATATAAAAGGTGCAAACAAATCTTCCACAGCTTTCAGCAATTGAGTTTGATTCCAATTTCTATATAAATGAGCAGCGATCGCACACCCTCCACAACCAACTCCTTCCTTAACATATCCCCTTTCATAAGCTTGTAGTTGAGGATAAGAAGACTCAGAAAAACTAAGTTGTGTCGCCATCAAAGGTACACAACCAATTTCTCGTGCTAACCCAACAGTATCTCCAGTTGGATCTTCAGCAACCCAGCGAGTTGTTCCGACTACAATATTCTCAGGTTGCCAAGCTAAAGACAAATTTTCTGCTAATGCTTGCATCAAAGCATAAACAGCCAACATTTGCGTTCCACCAGCTAACATTACCCCAAGCTTAAGACTTGCTGCCATTCCCATTCCTGCTACTACTATTTGCATCGGATCTCCCACTCCAGCAATTAATTTTAGAGGTTCTGACACCGGAAGCGCCGAATTAAAACGAGCAACGTGCAAACCCTGACGCACCACAGCCAACTTTTGATCGTGATTACATTGAGGATGACTGCTATTTACCTTACCGAGAGCAGCGATACCCAAACCTAATAAAACTGCTAAAGCGGTAGTTGTTCCTCCAACTACACATTCTCCCAAAATTACATAGCTATCTTTTGCTTCATTAGCTAACTTCTGACCCCAATAACCACCTATTTCTAATAAATGTTGAACTATTGCCATGTCTAAAGCATGACCAGAAGTTAAACAACGAGCAGGAGCGCCTCCCAAATCAATTGTTGGTACAGTTGGTTGATGGGTTAAACCAGCATTAAATAAATAAAGAGGAATATTCAGAGCATCAATAATTGCTTTTGTGATTAAAACTGGGGAAGCACCAGCGTTGAGGGGTGGTAATGGATATTGGGGTTTTGGTTGTAGACCATTATATAGAAATTCGACATCTGCTAAACAAGTATATTGGCGGTCTTTTGGTGTTGCTCCTGCTGCCGAAATTCCGGGAATTAGACCTGTATCTGTAAATCCTAAAGTACAGGCAAATATTGGTTTGTGGTCTCGATACTTTTGGAGCCAATTTTTTCCCTGTTGTACCTGGGTATAAACATGAATCATTATTCAGTTATCAGCTTTTTCAGTTATCAGTTATCAGCTTTTTCAGTTATCAGTGGCTTTGTTGTAATAGCCATAGAAAATCCGTTCCGCTTTTCGGTTGTCAGGGCCGACATGAAAGGTGAACCTAGTGGCTGCTATATCACCCTCTTTCGATCAGGACTTACGCAGCATTGCTATATATGGCGTATTGTTTGGTCAATATTCCCAATATTCCCACTATAATTAGTGCCCTTGCGTAAGTCCTGTCAATTATTGATGCTTTATTTATTGGCCAATAGTTAAATTGATAAAAGCCTTTACAGGTAATAGTTTCAGCCTTTTTTTAAGAAAGAAAAGAAAGAAAACTTTGATTTATTTATTGGACAATAGTTGTAAAAGTATGAAGTACATATGCTTGTCTATTGTGCGGTAGCTATATGTTTTCATACAACAAAGCCGTTATCAGTTATCAGCTTTTAGTTATGAGCTTTTAGTTATGAGCTTTTAGTTATAAATTATATCAAATTCGGTTATCAATAGTATGTTCTTTTTCAGAATCCTATCTTCCCACACCTCCCACACTATCAAAACCTCCCACACAGACCACGCCTCCCACAACTGCCACACTCCCTACTCCCTAATTAATCATAATCCAGCAAAATTTGTACCCATTTAGGAGGTCTAGGAATAGAATTTCCGATTCGATCTAGTAACAATAAAGCCACTAAATGTACAACAAATAAATAGATAATATTATTTATAAAAACCATAATTAAAGCCATCAGTTGAATTAATAACAAACTTGGTTGAGCTAATAATCCTAATTTGACAAATCCCCATTCTACTAATTCCGTAACTTGTGTGGTTAAGTAGATCCAGAGGTCTTGTCCTAACAAAATTGAAAGTAACCAAAATCGAAAAAAGAAACCTATAGAACCAAGTAGAGAACCTAAACCAATAGAAATAAACCAATTTCCGCCTCGCTTCCACACTGCTCCTAACATTACTCCCATCAAAGCAAAAGGAATCACAAATAAAATGCTGCGAGTTGGCCCCATAAGCACAGATAAAAGTAATCCTGATACTGTTGCGCCCATCCAAGATGCACGGTTTCCCCACCGCAAGTAAAGTAAGGCGGTTGGTATGGGGAAAAAAACCTTTAATAAAGGTCCCATAGGAAAATAATAGTTGATGAACCAAATCAAGCTGGCGGTACTAGCCAGAAAAGCTGTTTCTACTAGAACTAAAGGTTTATCTTCTCTGTGGGTTGATGGTTGTTTTTGATCTGAAGTTGTTTTCACAGAATTGGTTTTGATTTTTGGCTTTTAAGTTTTACAGGACCTACGAAATAATTAATAATTAATAATTAATAATTAAATAATTAAACTGTAAAGTTTCGTCAATAAAGGGGAAAAAAATTTATTTTTTTCTTTGATCTTCAATCCTTTCCCTAAAAGGGAGAGGTAATTATTAATTGTTAATTGTTAATTGCTGAAGCACCAAAAAAAGAAACCGGGTTTATTACCTTGATTATTGTTGTTATAACCAGGAAATTTAATTCCTAAAAAATAGTATTTACAGCAGTTTTAGAGTTAGTAAAGTACAAAGTTTTATTATCTTAGTACATGGGGAAAAGAGATTTAGAGATTAGTTTTGAAGTGTACCTCACCATCCTAAAAAGTGCTGTAAGTCATTCATTCTGACTTCTCACTTCTAACTTCTAACTCCTGACTCCTGACTCCTGACTTCTGACTTCTAAAAAATAGTATTTACAGCAGTTTTAGAGTTAGTAAAGTACAAAGTTTTATCATGTTAGTACATGGGGAAAAGAGATTTAGAGATTAGTTTTGAAGTGTACCTCACCATCCTAAAAAGTGCTGTAAGTAATTCATTATGACTCCTGACTTATGAATCTTGACTCCTTACTCCTGTCTCCTGTCTATTTACTCCTGTCTCCTGTCTCCTGTCTCCTGTCTCCTGTCTCCTGTCTCCTATTTTAAACAAGTGTACGTTCTAAAGCGTGGACGTCAGGTATACATAAGGTATCGCGATCGCGCTTAATTAATAATTTTTTCTCTAACTTTGCCAAGACTCTAGTCACTGTTTCTCTGGCCAAACCACTCAAACTACTTAGCTCTCTGTGAGGCAAATTAGGAATTTCTATTCCTTCTTGGGAATGTGTACCTTGGCCTTCTGCTAGAAATAGCAAGATATCTGCGACTCTTGCCTGAGCATCTGCTTCTCGTAATCTAAGTCGTCGATTCACTTGTCGTAAACGTCTGGCCATTAATTGAGCTAATCGGATTCCTGCAACGGGTTCGGTATGAATGAGGTGGGCAAAATCCTGAGCTGGCATATTACCAATTAATGTAGGAGCTAAAGTAATTACATCAGTAGAGCGAGGGACTTCATCTAAAGCTGCCATTTCACCAAATAATTCTCCTTTGCCCAAAATGTTCAGTGTTACTTCTTTACCATCTAAGTTATAGGTGCGAATCTTTACCCACCCATCTAAAATGAAATATACTGATGTTCCCCAATCATTTTCTAGTAAAATTACCTGATTGGGTGGATGTTGACGGCTGACCACATGAATAACTGCTTTTTCTAATGCCTCTTCTGGTAAACCCTCAAAAAATTGGGTGGACAGCATTAATTGTTTAACATTTGACTGGGGATCGCGATTGTGCCTATCTTCCATGAGGTTATCTGTTCTATTCATTGGGGCGGGAGATTTAGCCTAGTGGACTGACACTACTAAAACTGTGCATTTAGGGAGTAGGGGAGTAAGGGAGTAAGGGAGTAGGGGATTAGGTGAGTAGGTGAGTAGGGGAGTAGGGAACCCACCCGCGCGCCCAACGCACCCCCAACCCCTCCGAGGAGGGGAGCAGGAGGGGAAGATTGTTGTTGGGTTAAGGAACGAAACCCAGTAACCACTTACTTAATCTGTGCATCCATGCCATAATCTCTGTGAGCGCCTCAACCCAACCTACATCTGTTGCAGCATTTAAGGTGTGTCAGTCTACTAGAGGTAAATTATAAATTAATAATGAAAATCAATAGATTTTTGTAGAAAATTGGCTAAGTTAAGGAATTTGAAGGCCATAGGGTAACATATCGATGATTGTAGATTTTTGCTTTAGCAATGGCTGTATATGACTAGCAATACTGGGCAAATCTATCACTCAAACCAATTATCAATTAAAGATTGGGTTGAAAATTCCGCCTTAATTGGCTATATGTTTTTGGAGGGAGGCTTAAATCCCCGTTACAAAGACAACTTCTATACGTGGCCAACCTGACGGCTCTCCTATCTAACTTTTGACTTCCTTAATAAGGCCATTTTTGAGCTAAATATAGTGGTCGAGTATATCATAAATTATAAGTTTGTCAATAACTTTGAATATAAGTGATTTAGATGGTAGAGCAAACCTACTGATGTTAAATAATAAGTAAGTAGGTATGTAGGAACAAAGTCAAAAAGTCAAGTGGGTCTGAAGTCTCTTCCCTTCTGCCTTCTGCCTTTTGCCTTCCTCTAATAAATTTTAAGGTCTATCTACTTATTTGACTTAATCAGCAATATAATTTCAGCTACAACTGTAATAATATCGTGTTATTGTTACTATAAGATGACTATTATAACTTATATAGCTAAGAAAGAATTGGTTAGGACATAGACTAATGAGAAATCTTAGACTAGGAAATGTTTTTCCAACTGTTCCCAGTTAAGTGTTCCCTGCTATGGATAGAATCAAAGAATTAATTTTTGTAGTCAAATTTATCTTAGACTTGTAGCTATATCAGGAAAAAGAAAGGAAAGATTTGACAGGATTATACCCTTATAAGTTCTATAATTCTTACTTAAGGTGATTAAAGAGGTGGTACTTTTGAAGAAGCCGAATAACCGAATCCAAGCAATAATCCGTGAGATAGATGAGGTGCTAAATCAAGGTAGTACCCAAAGTTATCCTAAAATTATTGAAGAAACACTGAGAAAATCACAAAAGATACTACAGGAAACTTTAGAGTATTTGACTCAGGATCTAGATAAAAAAGCCAATCTACAGCTACTTTCTGTCGATCCATATTTAGCTTCGGAAGATACTATTGACCTTCAGATTGAACATTCACAACAGATAGAAGAGTTTCTGGCTCCTATTAACCAGTATATACAAGAAGATTTCACAATACTTGAACAACAACGACAAGCTCTGCAAGAAGAAATTAGGCAACTGGAAAAGCAAAGACAAGAAAATTATTCTTTGGCTCGACAATATGCTAAACAGGAGCAAATTATTTCAGAATTTTCTCAAGCTTTACTTGGTTCGGTACAAGAAACTTTGGTGGAACATTTGTCTCAATTAGCATCTCAATATTCATCTCCTGCTTGGGGTGGTTTATCTTCTAACAAAAATTTTTTGCCACAGATTATGGATGATTTTGAAAGTTCTGAGGTTATGAAGATTTCAGAGGATAAATTAGAGGAAGTTTCTAATGTGGAAAACTCTTATGTTAATGATTTCAAGGGTGATGATAGTGAGGAAAAAAGGCTGACTGAAGAAAATTATTTAGAAGACAATATTGCTACTAAAAATATTGATATGAAAAAGCTATCTCCTGAAATAAATGAATCAGATGATCCGATAGATCGAGTAGCATTGCCTTACCCTGGTTATGAGTTTATGACAAGACTAGATTCAGGAGCGAATACAACAGAAACAAAAAAAAAAATATCGAACTAGATAGGTCAAATAATCAAGAATCTTCTATCGAATATCCATCTAGTATTAATGAAAAGCAAGATTTGGAAATAGTTGAAGGCGCTCGCCAGGAAAATGAAAGTTCTCCTCAGTTAGAACCTCCTAGTTTTGAAGAGAGTTATAGAGAGAGCCAAAACTATGAGAATCAAGTTTTTTCGAGAGAAGATGAGGCACTGATAACTCCAGAATTAAAATTAGATGCATCAGAAAATAGAGAAAATTTAGACAATACTGAAAGTCTGGAATCTCTGAGCAATTTATTCGGAAAGTTAGAGGTGGATAAAGGGGGAACTGAACAATTAATAACTACTAATGAAAATCAACAAAATTCCACAAATTTAACGGTTAAAGTCGAGTCAGATTTAACAGAAGAATCAGAAGAAAAGACATATATTCAGGCACCTATAACACAAAGTTTATTGCCTGTAGAAGAATTTGATGAAAAACCAGATGAATTATTATTGGATAGTCAAACTCTACAACATTTGCGTTCTGATTTAGAAAGTTTGGAGGAAATTGATGTGGATGAGTTAATAGATGATCCGGGACAAACTCAATTACAATTAGGAGAAGAATATCAGGATATAGATTCAACAGAAAATACTCCTGATTTGTTGGAGAGTGGTTTTGCTATTACTTCTGAAGAGGAAGTTACTAATTTAGAGAATTTATTTGTGAATGTTGATGATGTTTCAGAAAGAACAATTGCAAGTAATCAGGAAAATATTTCTAGTTCAGTTAAAAGTACAGATAATGAGCTAACTTTAGAAGATATTTTGGATGACTTGACTCCGGCAACAGAAGATGAAGAAGAATTAAGAGAAACAGAAAATCGGGAATTTTTAGCTCTAGAAAGTCTACTTCAAGACGAATCAAATTCTGAAAAAAAAATTTGAGTTTATTACTAATGGAAGCTAATATAACAACACCTCAAATAAGTTCACTATGGTATTTAGGAATTGACTTTGGTACTACTGGTATTTCTGCTGCATTATTTAATCGGAACAGTGGGGAAATTTATCCTATTTATTGGGAATTGGTGGGAGCTAGACCAGAATTAGATATTCCTGGCATTAATCAAGAATTTACTCTCTCTACAAAAACTGTTAAAACTGATTTTAATTCTATCGAAAGAATATATAGGCTCCCATCAATTGTTTATTTAGCTCAAAAGTTGGCAGTATCTGATCAAGAACGGGAGGAAATTATTGCCGAAAAACCTTTATTACTAGAAAATTTTAAGCCGAGTTTAAAGGTTACTATTCCTTACATTTCACTTAAATTTAAAAAGCAAAAATTAGCAGAAAAATCAGAGGAATCTTTGATAATAGCTCCTAATTTTTCTCCTGCAACTACTCATCAACCTGTTTTACAATGGTCTGAAAAACATCAGGTTCCTCTCAGTTTGGTTAAACAAGGGTTGGTGACTTTATTAATGACTTTTAACCCTCAAGGTAATTTCCAAAATTCTATTTCTCTGATTGAAAAAGATACTCAAACAACGGTTATTACTAATAATTATGTTTGTGGTGCGGTGGGATTAGAACATGAAGTTTTTGTCTCAGCTTTGGCACAATTAAAATCTGTAATTATGGGTTCTCTGGCAAATTGGCCTGAAGCTTATCGCTTTAATCTTCGGGAGGCGGTTTTAGATGCAGGTTTGGTTAAAAATGTCAATCAAGTAGTTGTGATTGAGGATGCGATCGCTACGGCTTTATCAGAGTTAGTTTCAGTAACGGAAACTACAGAAAATTATGCTATTTCAGGGTATAGAAAGGACGCGATTTTAATTGTGAATGTGGGGGCAACTACGACAGAGTTGGCCTTGGTGAGTTTGCCGGAAAATGGGCAAAGTTTGACTTCTTCTAATTTCCATTGTCATAGTTTTGCTTATGGAGGTCATGCTTTGGATCAAGATATTATTTGTCAACTTTTACTAGAGGATGACAATGTGGCGGTTGTGACTGAAAATCAAGAAGATTGGGATAAATCGGGTCAATTATGGCCACGAGCTGGTTGTCCAGATTTGTCAATTAGGTATCAGTTACAGCAGTGGTTACAAAGTTCGTCTTATAGGCAAGAGTTATTAGTAACAGCTCGTAATTTAAAGGTTATTTTGCCGTCGGAAAAAGAGTTTACTTTGAGTATTGGCGATCGCGTCAGGTATTTACAAGAAAAGGATTTGGAAGGTAAGGTATTGGCACCTTTTGTTAAACAGTTAAATCAAGAGTTGAATAATTTTTTGAGTAAGGTGGGAATATCTCCTGTGGGAATTAGTCGCGCTATTTGTACTGGGGGTAGTGGTTGTTGGGAGGCGATCGCTCGTTGGTTACGTCAAAAGTTACCGAATGCAATTATTGTACAGGATGGAAAAGTTGAGTCGGAAAATGTAGATTTAGGGGGAAAAAATGAGGAGGGATTGGATAATTGTTTGTCTGAGATGGAGGATATTAGATTAACTATTGGTAGAGTTGCTTATGGTTTGGCTATTTTACCTCTCTATCCACAAATTGTAGATATAGGTAGAGAACAATACAATGATTATTTTTTGCTTTGGGAGATTTTGCAGGTTTTTTCTGATTATCCTTTGTCTGTGAAGGAGGTTTTTCAATTGTTGGAAAAACGAGGGATTAATACTCGTGTTTGCCAAGAAAAAATTCGGGATATTTTAGGGGGGAAGTTGCCTCTTGGTTTAATTCCTTCTCAGGAAGATTTGATGTTGTTAAGTGAGGTTTCTCAACAAAATGATGATTATCAAAATTTGAAAAGAAAGGCTCTTTTTGATCGGGAAATTGAGAGTAATAAATATGAATTGAATTATGAACAAGCAGAGCATGTACGAGAATATTTAAGTAAGCTGATTGCTAGTAGTAGGCAGAAGTTAGAAGAACCTTTGCTGAAGAGAATTTAGAATTTAGAATTCAGAATTTAGAATTCAGAATTGAAAATTGAGAATTAATGAAATTGCTTTAGAGAATTTAGAATTCAGAATTTAGAATTCTGAACTGAAAATTGAGAATTTATCAGAATTTAGAATTCAGAATTTAGAATTGAAAATTGGGAATTGAGAATTAACGAAATTGCTACTCAATGAAAGTGCTTTAGAGAATTTAGAATTCAGAATTTAGAATTTAGAATTAATGAAATTGCTATTAATCAAAGTTCTTTTTTGTAATAATAAAAAATCCGGTTATGCTTTGAATTTTGAATTTCTAATTTTGAATTTTGAATTGAAATTATGTTTTAAATTTTGAGTTCAGGACTTAGGCAGAGACACTATATATAGCGTCATATAGAGTTCAAAAACTATAACGTTATAAATATGTAGTGTTTAGAACTCAAAAATGCGTAAGTCATGGAATTGTTAAATAAAATTTTTTTTTAAATTTCTAATTTTGAATTTTGAATTGAAATTATGTTTTAAATTTTCAATTCAGGACTGAGGCAGAAACACTATATATAGCGTCATATAGGGTTCAAAAACTATAACGTTATAAATATGTAGTGTTTAGAACTCAAAAATGCGTAAGTCATGGAATTGTTAAATAAAATTTTTTTTTAAATTTCTAATTTTGAATTTTGAATTGAAATTATGTTTGGAATTTGGAATTCAGGACTGAGGCAGAGACACTACATATAGCGTCATATAGGGTTCAAAAACTATAACGTTATAAATATGTAGTGTTTAGAACTCAAAAATGCGTAAGTCCTGGAATTGTTAAATCAAATTTTTTTTAAATTTATAATTTTAAATTTTGAATTGAAATTATGTTTGGAATTTGGAATTCAGGACTGAGGCAGAGACACTACATATAGCGTCATATAGGGTTCAAAAACTATAACGTTATAAATATGTAGTGTTTAGAACTCAAAAATGCGTAAGTCCTGGAATTGTTAAATCAAATTTTTTTTGAATTTCTAATTTTGAATTTTGAATTTTTAAATTGATTTTTTCGTCCACTTGACAGGGATGAAATGAAAAAGTTAGTATATTTTCAGTTAAGAACTTCAAAAAATAAATAGTAGTGTGTTTTTAGTCATTTCTTATTTGTTAAGGATGGCTAAGAGGTGGTTTTCTATCTTTGCATGGAACCCCACATACGCACCTCGAAGAATCGCTGAAACACTGATTATTTCGTTGAACTGCGTATGTGCCTTGCTAGGAGCGGGTTTGAGGCTCATCATTTTGGCCAAATTAGCCTTGTTGATGGGAAAATCAAAGGGGTTGGTATTTTGGGGTATCTGAAACCCTTGCCACGTCGTACTTCTGGATCGGAACTCTCTGGAAACCCTAATCCCTATTTAGGGATTGAAACAATATTCCCTTATTCTCTATCAAGAAAATTCCCTTACCTCTGGAAACCCTAATCCCTATTTAGGGATTGAAACATTCCGTAGGCAAAAAGCCACCATAGCGTTATAAAAAAACTCTGGAAACCCTAATCCCTATTTAGGGATTGAAACAAGAACTAAACTAGATAAAACTTTCATAATTGATTCACGATTCTCTGGAAACCCTAATCCCTATTTAGGGATTGAAACTTTTTAGTCTCCTGCCCGATGGCGGGAAGAGAAACTAAAGAAAACTCTGGAAACCCTAATCCCTATTTAGGGATTGAAACTTTTTGCAATTTCTTCTTGCCCTTCCACGATTGCTTTCTCTGGAAACCCTAATCCCTATTTAGGGATTGAAACGCTATAAGGGTCGCCGCCGTGAAATGTTGGCGAAGCTACTCTGGAAACCCTAATCCCTATTTAGGGATTGAAACTTTACGGAGAGGAAATAGCGATTCTAAGTAATCACCAGATTCTGGAAACCCTAATCCCTATTCCCTATTCCCTATTCCCTATTCCCTGACTTCTGCAAGAAGTCTAATAAATAAATCAAACATCGATCTTTGATATAAAAAAGGCTGAAACTTATACCTGGAAAGGGTTTTAGATGTTTAACTATTGGCAAATAAATGAATCAAACATCAATCTTTTCTTTCTTTGATATAAAAAAGGCTGAAACTTATACCTGGAAAGGCTTTTAGCCATTTAACTATTGGCCAATAAATGAATCAAACATCAATCTTTTCTTTCTTTGATATAAAAAAGGCTGAAACTTATACTTGGAAAGGCTTTGAGCGGTTTAACTATTGGCCAATAAATGAATCAAACATCAATAATCTGAAAGAGGGTGATATAGCTGCCACTAGGTTCACCTTTCATGTCGGGGACAACCGAAAAGCGGAACGGATTTTCTATGGCTATTACAACAAAGCCTTTAGGGATTGAAACGTTGAAAAGTTTTGAGGTAATTATCCATTATCCATTATCCATCATCCATATCTAGCAACTCGTCATTAAACAACGTTACAAAGATGCAGTTAAAAGGGAGCCAGAAAAATGATACAAGAGCAAATTTTTGAAGAAAGTAGTGGTAATGTATTTTCCGATCTAGGTTTTGACAATGCTGACGAACTTTTTACACGAGGAAAAATAGCTATTCAGGTAATACGTTTGTTGAAACAAAGAAATCTTAAACAGATTGAAATTAGTGAAATTCTCGGTATTTCCCAACCAGAAGTATCTCATTTGTTGAATGGAGAATTTCAAAAGTTTAGTGAAGGAAAACTACTGAATTTTCTCAAACGACTTGACATAGAAATCACATTACAGTTTCGTTCTCGTAATGGAAAACAAGATATTGAGACAGCAATTACCCTTTGATATTAAATCCAGATAATTATCGCCTGCGTCATTGCGACTGGAACGGAGTGGAAGGAAGCAATCTCAGAGGTTTACGGAGATTGCGTCGCTGCCGCTCGCAATGACGAGTGTTCAATCGGATTCTTATGATATAGCAATTCCCATAGTGATGAAGCACATTTACAATCCCCCTAAATCCCCCTTTCCAAGGGGGACTTTGAAGACTCCCCCCTTTCAAAGGGGGGCAGGGGGGATACAATCCAATCGCAATGACGAGTGTTCAACCGGATTCTTATGATATAGCAATTCCCATAGTGATGAAGCACATTTACAATCCCCCTAAATCCCCCTTTCCAAGGGGGACTTTGAAGACTCCCCCCTTTCAAAGGGGGGCAGGGGGGGATATAATCCAATCGCAACGACGAGTGTTCGATCGGATTCTTATGATAGAGCAATTCCCAAAGTTATGAGGCACATTGATAATCCCCCTAAATCCCCCTTTCCAAGGGGGACTTTGAAGACTCCCCCCTTTCAAAGGGGGGCAGGGGGGATACAATCCAATCGCAATGACGAGTGTTCAACCGGATTCTTATGATAGAGCAATTCCCAAAGTTGTGAGGCAAATTTACAATCCCCCTAAATCCCCCTTGGAAAGGGGGACTTTGAAGGCTTTCCCCTCGCACAGTTATGAGGCACATGACTCCTCCTAAAACACTTCCTCCTCCTGACTCCTGACTCCTGACTCCTGACTCCTCCTAAAACACTCCCTACTCCCCACAACTAGAACTATCAAAATCAAACTCATACTGATACAACTTAGAATCATCATTACTATCAAACGACTCCTTATTTACCGCATCCAAAGCAGCTCGATCCAACGTTGGAGAACCACTTTCTAACAACAATTTCGGTTCCTTACTAATACTACCATCTGGATTAACCAACACCCCCACGGTAGCTTTACCTTCCAACTTTTCCTCGCAAGCAGTTTCCGGATAAACATTAGAAATAACTTTCGGTTGAGTCAAACTTTCTTCACCTACCCCTAATTCTATCGCCCACTGCATATAAGCACCAACGGCACCTAAAGCTATTTCCCTTGACTCGGACTCCTGATTAACCGGAGCATTTGTTCGCTTTTTCTCTTGTAATTCTTGCAACAGCGAACCCTTAAATTCTCTAAGCGGTTGTAGTGAAGGGGAAGGTTTAGGAGTAGGAGCAACAGCAGGCGTTACTTTTACCTCCGGTGCAGGTGCTTTTGTTTCTTCTAAAGTAGCAGCAGCTAATTTTTCTTCAGTTTTAGGAGATGGTTTAGGAACTGGTGCAACTTCCGTAACCTTTTGTTGTGGCGATCGCTCCAATTTTGCCAACAATGAACCTTTAAACTCTTTGGGTTTTTCAGGAGTTGGAGAAGGTTTAGGATCAGCAACAACAGGAGGTGTTTCGGGTTGAGATTTTTGAGTTGGAGTTGGTGAGGGAGCGGTGAAAACTGTCTTTTGTTGTTGTTTTGCTTCCTCCGCTAGATCTTGAATAGTCTTTCCTTCCCGTAGTTGTCTGACTATGGGTGCTTCTGACAACCGATTTTTTTTCGTCGGATCTGGAGGTAAGGGAGTCTTTTGTGGTTGAGTACCAGTATTATTTTCTTTGACAGCAACAGCATTTTGATTATTAACTTTATCTTGGTAACGTTGTGGAGGCAACGTTAAATTTGCTGTGTATGATTTTCTGGAATTTTCAGCGACAGAAGTTTGATCATTAGGATCTATCTCCAGAGTAGGACGACGAGATAAACCTGAGTCATAGACTTCATCTGTCAAATTCAAACTTTTCCTAATTTGATATTCATCTATTTGACTTTGGTTTGGATCTGGTGGTGGTTCAACCTGAAATATATCTATAGGTTGACGGTTTCTACTAGGTAATGGAACTGGAGATACTGGTGTCACTGGTAATAGCGATCGCCCTGGTATAGATGGATAATTGTAGGAAAATTCTGTCGGAGCAGAATTTCTAGGCAACCTGGAAACGGAAGGAGTGGAAAAAGAGGATGAAGTGTTAGAGTCTTGGGGTGGTAATTTTGGTAAATTGTAGTCTGAAGGATCTACTGGTATGCTGGGCAATTCCGAAGCAGGAGATTGAGAAAAAGTCGGTACTTGAGCTGAAGTTGGCGGTGCAATAGGAGAAAAGTTTCCTGGTATTGGTACTGTAGAGAAAGTAATTTCTGGTTCTTCTGGTTGGGGGAGAAGTTCCAGTTGTTCTGGCGTTAATTCTATTAATCCTACTGTTGGTGGTAATTTAGCTTTCTCAGAAAAAAGAGAAAGTTTTGGTAAATTAATTCCTAAAATAGCATGAATAATCACAGAACTAAAAAGTGCTATCCATATTGGTTGACGGATGGAATCTGTGAAAGAAGATTTTTCAAAAGATTGATCTAAGTCTAGGGAGGAAAAATCAGACATATTGGGAAATTCCTATATATAAAATATAAAGTTCAGCAATTAATAATTAGTAATTAATAATTATTCGGTAAAATTTTAGGGTTGGACAAATACGGGATAATTTGATTATAAGTCAGAAGGCGGAAATCCGGAGGCAGAAGTCATAAGGCAGAAGGCAGAAATTACATTCTTGCTCTGATTATATATTGAGAAGAGCGAGAATGTCTGCCCCAGTCATTTCAGTTATCAGTTATCAGTTATCAGTTATCAGTTATTAGTTATCAGTTATCAGTACCTCTCTCTACCTGTTTGCTCCGCATGACCTAGGAAAGTATTGGGATTGAAATATTGTTGGGCAAAAAAATTACTCCTGTGCTTCCCTACTCCCCTACTCCCCTACTCCCCTACTCCCCCGCTCCCCTAATCCTTAACAGGACTTACGCAAAATATCAAATTGTACGCTATATGTAGGGGCGAACGGCCGTTCGCCCCTACTAGATACGGTGGTTATGCGTAAGTCCTGCTTAAAAAAGACTTTTTCAGCAAACCCTATTTATTTCTATTTAGGGCTTGCTGGTTAAATCTCAAAGCATTTACAGATAAAGGTTTTAGCCTTTTTAGGTATTTTAAAGAGTACCTAGTTTTTAGCTCTTGATGCTCAAAAAATTAGCATTTTTGGCGCATTGTTGGGCAAAAAAATTACTCCTCTGCTCCTCTAATCCCGTACGGACGTTTAGCTAAAGCACAACTTTCCTAAGGTCATGCTCCGCAAACGTTAACGCTGCGCGACATGTTTGCGGAGCATTCCGGAACGGAAAACGCATTTTTGTTATGCAACGTCCCTACCTGCTCCCCTACTTCCCTACTCCCCCGCTCCCCCGCTCCCCTTCAGCAAACCCTATTTATTTCTATTTAGAGCTTGCTGATTAAATCTCAAAGCATTTATTGATAAAGGTTTTAGCCTTTTTAGGTATTTTAAAGAGTACCTAGTTTTTAGCTCTTGATGCTCAAAAAATTAGCATTTTTGGCGCATTGTTGGGCAAAAAAATTACTCCTCTGCTCCCCCGCTCCCCTACCCCCCTACTCCCCTACTCCCCTACTCCCCCGCTCCCCTACTCCCCTACTCCCCTACTCTCATGATTTAGCAATACGAAATTTTAGTTGATAATTTAACAACAAAGAGATTTAGTCAAATTCAGGATTTTTTGTCAAACATTTCACAAAAAATAGAGTAGTACCATCTTTCTCAAATAGTGCAAAAAATAATTGAGAATATCCAATTCCTAGTACCATTTTTTGAACTTTCAATTATCAATAAAATTAGTGTAATTTGAGGCAGAGACAATAAAGTCTCCATCAATGAATTATTTAGGTTGTTAGTTGTACCTTTTTTTGGCGTTGCTGATTTTAGGTATGAAATTCCCAAATTTATAATGTGATTTTCAGATCTATTTACCGAAAAATAAAGGTTGAGAGCCTCTCCTTTCAAGGAGAAAAGAAAAAAATTCCTTTTAACCAATCCTTCTATTACAGAAGAGGTAATTAATAATTATTAATTAATAATTATTAATTATTAATTATTGAACCTAGTTCCTGTTGCGGAAAAAGTTCCTTTATAGCTCCTGACTCTTAACTCCTGACTTCTCAATTCTGTAAAATTATACTTTTATTTAGCAACGCCTTATACCTTTTTTTTACCAGATATTACAGATTTTTAGTAAAAGTAATTTTGGCAATTCCAATCAGATATTTTCGGTTATCAATTATTACTACCTTTAAGTTTAAATCTGAAATTTCCTTTTTTATCCCCCTTCAAAGGAGAAGCTTGAGACCTAGTTTATTAGTCAAGCTATTAGGGTATGAATAAGTAATAGATGATTTTGAGAAAATATGATATATTTAGAGATGAATATATAGCAATCAGGAATGATTTGTGAGAATTTTTATGATAGTTAATTTGAGCTAAAAACCTTGAAAATTATGACTCCTGAATCCTGACTCCTGTACGGGCGATTCGCGAATCGCCCCTACCAGCAAAATCTTACAAATGAAACAGGATTGCTATATATAATAAATATCTTTCATATTGAACCAATGACAGAATTTTATACCTGGAAAGCATATCGTTGTGCTTATGAATTATATCCGCAAAAACAGGGTGATACTACTAACATACCTTTATTACTAATACATCCAATTGGTGTTGGTTTATCTAAATTTTTCTGGCATAGATTTTGTTCTCTATGGCAGGAAAAAAATTTCCCAAACCCTATTTATAATCCCGATTTATTAGGGTGTGGTGAAAGTGATATGCCATCTGTGGCATATTACCCTGTAGATTGGGCAGAACAATTACAATATTTTTTAGAGAAAATTGTACAAAAACCAGTAGTTTTAATTGTACAAGGTGCTTTATTTCCTGTAGCCATATCTTTAGTAAAACTGCAACAAAAATCAAATTTAATTCATAGTTTAATTTTATCAACACCTCCTCAACTAGACTTAATACAAAAAGCTGCTTCCCCTATCCAACAAAAATTATTATGGAATCTTTTTTATTCACCAATTGGTAAAGTTTTTTATCGCTATGCACGTAGTAGAAAATTTTTAGACTCTTTCTCGAAAAAACAATTATTTGCTAATACTAATCAAGTTGATAAAGAATGGTTAGATACTTTGGAAAAAGGAGCCAAAGATCCGCAAAGTCAATATGCCGTTTTTTCTTTTTTAGCAGGTTTTTGGAGACAGGATTTTAGTCAAGCGATCGCTCAAATTAATCAACCGATTTTAGTATTATTAGGAAGTCAAGCATCAACTATTAGTAAAACAGATAAAATTGAAACTCCAGAACAAAGAATTAACACCTATTTAAAATATTTGCCTCAAGCAAAAGGTAATCAAATTTCAGGACGGAATGTTTTACCTTATGAATCAACAGCAGAATTTGTTGAAGCTGTGAGTGAATTTTTACTGAATAATTAGACCTCTCCAGAAAAGAGGGAACAGGGCACAGGGAACAGGGAGAAGTAATTGATAATTTATGGATAATAATTTATTTTATTTTATATTTTTGGAGATGTCTATTAGTTAACTAGCTATCAGTTTTTAGCATTCAGCTAACCTTCTGAATCGTAACTAGGTTAACAGGTTTTTGAGGGATTGTTAAAATTCTCTACAACTATTGCACAGAAATATACCAATTACCAAAAGTAATGCTATACTTCAGCTATACTTCAAAAGTCAATAATTACTAAGATTAAAAGTCTGTATTTGACAATTATTAGTCGGTTAGTATAAATTTTTCGTACGGACATTCGCATTTTTGTTATGCAACGTCCCTACCTCTCCCCACACTTACCGAAAAATTCTGGTTTAAAGCTTCCCCTTTTAAGGGAATAATAAATAAAAATTTTATGCATGAGTCAATCCTCTTCTTTTCAAGGAGAGGTAATTATGAATTATTCATTATTAATGATTGAACCACCCAATCAGATATAGCATTCAGGCATGAGAAATGGTATTATTTAGGAGAGGTTTAAATCCCCTTAATTCACTTTATAAAAATAATCTTGCTTAGTGCTGAGTGCTGACCGCTTTTTTAATAAATCATATCTTATAGCTAATAGCTGAAAGCTGAAAGCTTACAATTATAATTAGGTATAAAGTAACATGAATCAAGTTGAAAATAATAGTCAAACTGAAGAGTTAAACACCACTATTTTGATTGTGGATGATAACCAAATTAATCTGCAATTAGCAGTTAGTGTTTTAAAAAAATATAATTTTAATATTTTAGTATCTCTTGATGGTGAGAGTTGTTTAAAACAAGCAATAGAAAAAAATCCTGATATTATTTTGCTCGATATTTTAATGCCTGGAATTGATGGTTTTGAAACCTGTAAGCGCTTAAAAGCTAATCCACAAACTAGAGATATTCCTGTAATTTTTATGACAGCTTTATCAGGTACAGAGGATAAAGTTACCGGGTTTCAACTGGGAGCAGTAGATTACATTACTAAACCAATCAAAATAGATGAGGTATTAGCAAGAGTAAAAGTACATATACAACTCCGAGAATTAACCAAAAAATTAAAGAACAAAAATCTACTACTCCTAGAAGAAATTAAACAAAGAATAACAGCAGAAGCCAAGCTTCAAGAAACATTAGAAGAGTTAAAAGTAGCTCAAAAGAAGATTATTGCTAAAGAAAAACTTGCCTACTTAGGTACTTTAACTTCAGGTATTGCTCATGAACTTTGTAATCCTCTCAATTTTGTTCAAAATTTTGCTCAACTTTCCTCAGAGTTACTAGATGAATTTATGGAGGATTTAACTTTAGAAACAAATAAAATTGAAGCTGAAAAATTTGGAAATTTTACAGAAATTATCAATGAATTAAAACATAATGCAGATGGGATTTATCAACATAGTAAAAGAGCTGAACGGATTATTAAAATTATGGTCAAACACGCACGACTTGATAGTAGTCAGTTACAATCTAGCAATTTGAATAGGATTTTAAGGGAATCATTGCAATTTGCTGGTGAGAGTCTCTGGGAAAAAGAGAATTTTCCAATAAAAATTAATACTAATTACGATGAGTCAGTTGGTGAAGTTTTCGTTTCATATTCTGATATAATTCAGGCTTTTATTAATATGTTTGATAATTCCTATTACGCTCTGAAGGTTAAGTTAGAACAACAGGAATCTAGCGATGGAGATTTTATCCCTACTTTATCTGTAAAAACCTGCAACTTAGGAGAAAAAGTAGAAATTAGGATACACGACAATGGAACAGGAATAAACTCAAAAATTAAAGACAAAATTTTCGAGCCATTTCTAACTACTAAACCACCAGGAGAAGGAATAGGTTTGGGTTTATCTCTCGCTTATGAAATTATTGCTGGACAACATCATGGCACTATTCAAATGGAAACAATATCTGGAGAATATACTGAATTTATGATTGAAATTCCTTTAAAAGAAGAGGGAGTAGGGAGTAATGAGTAATGAGTAATGAGTAATGAGTAATGAGTAATGAGTAAGGAGTAAGGAGTAATGAGTAATGAGTAATGAGTAATGAGTAATGAGTAAGGAGTAAGGAGTAAGGAGTAAGGAGTAAGGAGTAAGGAGTAAGGAGTAAGGAGTAAGGAGTAAAATCAAGCCCGTTGATGTTGGTTTAAAGCCTCTTCGTTAATGAATAAAAATTCAAAAAATTCATCATTTTTTGAATCCTCTGACTTTCCTACAGAATGTGGAGCAAACAGGCAGAGGTATTACTTATTACTTAATACTTATTACTTGTGAAGAATAATAATGAATGGCAATAAAAATAATTTACAATAAACGTCTTTTTGAATGATTAGATAATTGATGAACTAACAATGACATCGAAGTTATTGATTATGACTCTTAAGTGTTGAATCCTGACTAATAAAAAAAATGGCTATTTGTAGCAAATACATTTATCAAGCTGGTATTAGACTAGGAAATATTTTGCCAATTGTTGCCAGTTAAGTGTTCCTTGTTCCTTGCCATATTATGGCTAATATACATCTCCAAAAATTAAAAATAAAATCAATTCTTATCCATAAATTATTAATTCCCTGTTCCGTGTTCCCTATTCCCTGTTCCCTCTTTTATGCATTTCCAAAAATTAAAAATAAAATCAATTATTATCCATAAATTATCAATTAATCCCCTCCCAGGAGGGGTTAGGAGTTTGTTCTCTGTTCCCTCTTTTGTGGAGATGTCTAATTAAAGAGAGTTAGTATAAATGATAACTAAGCAAAATTTAAAAAAAATAGCTGTTCTTGTGGAACGATCGCTATTTTTTTTCTATATTAAAATAACTGGAGAGTAGAAAGTTCTTCTAAAAAACGATTTACTTGTCTAACTGAGAGTATTACTGGTAAATACTTACCGAAAAATTTTGGTTTAAAGCATCGCCTTTTAAGGGGATAATAAATAAAAATGTTCATGATTAGTCAATCCTCTTCTTTTCAACAATGAATAATTAAAAGTATATATATAGTTGTGAATACAGGTTTCTAACTTTAGGAACGCTGATAGCCATTGCTAGCAATGGCTACTCTAGGAACTTTGCACTGTCTAGTAAAATAAAAAAAGTTTAATAAATTATTGGGAGAAAATTTGATGCAAGTCGCCCCTAAACCAGAAACAGCAATAATTAATCATTCACCACCAGAAACCATTACCCTTGATGTTAGTGGAATGAAATGTGCTGGATGTGTTAAAGCAGTAGAACGACAACTCACCCAACAAACAGGTGTCATATCTGCTCGGGTTAACCTGGCAACCGAAGTAGCAACCGTTGAATGCGAAACAAACCTGATAGATCCAAACACTCTTGCTCAAAAACTCACAGATAACGGTTTTCCTACTCAAGCACGTCCCGATACTTCCGAAACAGACGCTGCTAAAAAACAAACCGAACGTCATCGCCAAGAAATTCAACAGCAAATATGGCGCATAGCGATCGCTTCTTTGCTACTAATTCTCTCAGGTATCGGACATTTAGGGCACTTCATTGGCACCGAAATTCCCATCCTAGGAAATATTTGGTTTCATGCAGGATTATCTACTTTAGCTCTATTACTACCAGGGCGAGAAATTATTATTGATGGTGTCCGCAGTCTGTTACGCAACGCGCCCAACATGAACACTTTAGTTGGTTTAGGTGCGGTGACTGCTTATACTGCAAGTATCGTTGCCTTGCTATTTCCACAGTTGGGATGGGAATGTTTTTTTGACGAACCTGTAATGATCCTTGGTTTCATCCTTTTAGGCAAAACACTTGAGCAAAAAGCTAGATATAGAGCAGCATCTACTCTACAATCATTAATTGCACTCCAACCAGCAACCGCACGTTTAGTTCCCGCACCCAATGGCAACAATAATTCTTCTGAGTCTGTAGAAATTCCTGCCTCACGAGTGAAAGTAGGAGAATATTTACAAGTATTGCCTGGGGAAAAATTTCCTGTGGATGGGGAAATATGTGATGGTAAAACAACTGTGGATGAGTCTATGTTGACTGGGGAGTCGGTACCTGTAGTTAAAGAATTTGGTGCTAATGTGGCAGCGGGAACTATCAATAAGTCTGGCACTGTAGTTATGCAGACAACTCGCACGGGTTCGGAAACTACCCTAGCTCAAATTGTCAAATTAGTCGAAACTGCCCAAACTAGAAAAGCACCAATTCAAAATTTAGCAGATACGGTGGCAGGATATTTTACTTATGGCGTAATGACTATTGCTTCCCTAACATTCATATTTTGGTATTTTGTCGGCACTAATATTTGGTCTCACATTTTGCAGACGACATCCAGTCACGGGGAGATGATGACTCATTCTACTTCCCCCCTACTTTTGAGTTTGAAATTAGCGATCGCTGTTTTAGTTATTGCTTGTCCTTGTGCATTAGGTCTAGCAACACCCACTGCAATATTAGTAGGTTCGGGTGTGGGAGCGCAAAGAGGTTTGTTGATCAAAGGTGGAGATATATTGGAAAAGGTGCATGAGTTAGATACTATCGTTTTTGACAAAACCGGAACTTTGACTACTGGGCACCCTACTGTCACAGATATTTTCGGAAATAACCCAGAATTGTTATTACAGGTTGCTGCTACTGTAGAAAGTGGTGCGAGTCATCCTTTAGCAGAGGCAATTTTACAAAAAGCACGGCAAGAGAATGTAGCGTTATTATCGGCAACAGATTTTTATACCGAACCAGGTTTAGGAGTATCTGCTATTGTAGATGGCAAACTTGCTTTAGTAGGAAATTTAGAATGGTTGAAAAACTATGAAGTTGTTGCCCTGCCAGATAATATTCCCACTTTCACAGACAAAACAGCAGTTTATGTTAGTTTCGATGGAGTGTTACTTGGAATTATAGGAATTAGTGATGCGCTGCGGGATGATGCTTTAGCAACAGTCAAAGGTTTGCAAAATATGGGTTTAAAAGTAATGTTGTTAACAGGCGATCGCTCTTCTGTTGCAGCAACTATTGGCCAACAGTTAGGTTTAACTGGTGATGATATCTTGGCAGAAGTACCACCTGCGGGAAAAGCAGAAGCGATCGCTGCTTTACAGTCAAAAGGTGAGAAAGTAGGAATGGTAGGAGATGGTATTAATGATGCTCCTGCTTTAGCTCAAGCAAATGTGGGTATTGGAATGCAAGCAGGTACAGATGTGGCAGTGGAAGCTGCTGATATTGTATTGATGCAGGATAAGCTAATGGATGTGATGGAGTCTATTAAGCTTAGTCGCGCTACTTTCAACAAAATTCGTGAAAATCTATTTTGGGCATTTGCCTATAATATTTTTGGCATTCCTGTAGCTGCGGGGGTATTGTTGCCTAGTTTAGGAATTCTTCTTAGTCCTTCTGTTGCCGGTGCTTTGATGGCATTTAGTTCTGTGAGTGTTGTGACTAATTCTTTGTTATTACGCAGTAGGATATAGTATTTAGCATTCAGCTTGACTCAAAACTTAGCGTTGCAAAATGCACTGTGGAATGGGCATCCTGCCCGTTATTGATATTTTCAGACAGGCAGGATACCCATTATTGATATTTTCGGACAGGCATCCTGCCTGTCCCACCTCACCATCCTAAAAAGTGCTGTAAATAATTAATAAATAACCTTTCTGATAATTATTAGACAGAAGAGTGTTAATTATTCATCTTTCTACTCCTCTCCCACTCCCCTACTCCTGACAAGGGTATGTTTTTAATAAAGAGGCAAGTAATCACTTTTCTTCACTATAAAATATACATTCATAGGGTGCTTTTTTATAGAATAAATGACTCTAAATTTCTCCCCTACTCCCCTACTTCCCCAATCCCTACTCCCTACTCCCTACTCCTTAAAATAATACTTTCCACAACTTCCCAATGAGAATTTTCTAGTATCAACTGAATTAACAAATCTTTGATTTGACTACAATGATTATCTAATTTTAAAGGAATTTCTTCATTTCTCATAACTATATTTAGTCGGATATTTTCAGAAGTATTAGTTACTCTCTCAAAAGTTATGTCAATAGTAACAAGTTGAGAGAAAAAAACTTTACCAGGAAATTCACGAGCCATTAAATAGTTTCTTTGATTATAGAGAATTTCACAACCACAATCACTTAAAACCTCTGTAAAAATTGGTTGTCAATGTTCTATTTTGACAGTAATAATAAATATAGCAATGTAGCGAACCATAAAAAACTCCAATCAAAAAAAAATCACCTGAAATTAAATATAAATTAATTAGGACATAAGCATTCAGCTATTAGCAGTCAGCTCTCAGCTTTTTAATGAATCAGGTAGTTTTAGATTAATATAAATTTTAAGTTCCTATGCAAAATTAATTAGACATTTTCTTGACTCCCTGTTCCTTGTTCCCTTTTCTCTCTCTCAACTAGGAAATTCCTAAAAGCACGACTACTTAACAACTTTTGTACTAGAATTTTATTCTAGGTTAATTAATACACATCTCCAAAAATAAAAATTCAAATCAATTATTGTCCATAAATTATCAATTCTCTCTTCCTGTTCCCTGTTCCCAGATCCGCTGTTCCCTCTTTTCTGGAGAGGTCTAATATATAGCAATCCTCAATAGGTTATAACAATTTAAAAACTAGAAATAAATTCTGAAACTCTTACCTATTGCCTATTTTCTATTCCCCATTCCCGAAAAGCGGTAAGATTTTTATAGATAAATAAAATAGGATTGCTATAGCTTTAAACCTATATTAAAAATAATAGCTAATAGCTTATAGCTGACGGCTAAATGTTTAAATCAGGACTTACATAATGATAGGTAAATTCATAGTTTTTGAAGGTGTAGAAGGAGGGGGTAAGACCACTCAAATTGAACTGTTACGAGATTGGTTATTAGGAAAAGGGCAGTCTGGCCAAATTTTGTCAAAATCCATAGATTTAGAAGTAGTTATCACCCGAGAACCGGGAGGAACAAAACTAGGCAAAGCTTTACGAGAATTACTTTTAAATCCAGATGTATTGACAGAAAAAATTCAAGAAACGGCAGAATTATTATTATATGCAGCAGATAGAGCGCAGCATATAGAAACTTTAATTAAACCTTATTTGGAAAAAGAGGCCATAGTTTTGTGCGATCGCTTTATTGACTCAACTATTGCTTATCAAGGATATGGCCGTGGTTTAGATTTGGAATTAATTCAACAACTGAATTATATTGCTACAGGTGGTTTAAAAAGTGATTTGACTTTTTGGTTAGATATTGATGTAGAAATTGGTTTAGCTAGAGCTAAAAATCGAGGAAAAATAGACAGAATGGAACAAGCAAATATTGAATTTCATCGACGGGTACAGCAAGGTTATCAAGAGTTAGCTAAAAACAATTCTTTAATAGTACGAATAGATGCTAATTTGACTCAAGAAAAAGTACAAAAACAAATTCAAGCAATTATCATAGAAAAATTAGTAGAATGGAAGTATATTTAAAAATGGGGCGTTGGTGAATTAAGGTATGATTTGAGAAAAGAGCGATATAGCTGCAGCGACGGCTCCGCCAACGCTAATTAGGCAGAAAAATTATGGAATGTCCAAATGGGTCAATCAACTCACATCAATAAAAATGGCCAAAAGAAAGGAAAGCAAAACTATATTTGTGTAGAATCTGGTCGTCAATTTATTGATTGACTTATAGAGGTTATATAAAATCCGGTTATACAGTAATCGCATTCAAAAATCCTCAACTAAAATATGTGTTTGCTAGAAGCACGAATTTAAAAATTTATGCATTTTCATTTCCTTTCTTACTCCTAACTCATTACTCCTAACTCCTAACTCCTAACTCCTTACTTCTTACTCATTACTTCTTACTCATTACTCATTACTCATTGGCTGAAAGTCCTAATAGTCCAGCAATGCATACAAATTAAGGCTGCCCACGTTAGCCACAATTCAAAGTAAAGAAGCTTTGATTCTGGCTGCTCAGTCTGGAGTCAATGTAGATTTACCAGGAACGGAAAATATTGAAAAGGCCAGAGGATTTAAAACTTTAATTGCCTTTAAAGTTATTTCCTTGGCCTTAATGAAGATTGTGGCCTATCTTGAAAAAGGCCAATTGTAGTTAAAGAGCGATCGCGACAATTTTCCTAAAAAAATTAGGAGATAAATAGAATTTTATCTCCTTTATCTACCAGAGTGAAGGTAAAAATAAAATTAGTTGTTCCAAAGTATTTTGTTGTACTCGTACTACCCGCTCAAAATTTTCGTCTCCCGTCATTTGAGGTGGCATAATTTTGTATTTAGCTCTAGCTCTACCAACATTAATAGTTACAACAAAATACATTAATAAAGTTGCAACTGTTACTAAACTCGGCCATATAATTTCTGGTGTTTATATCATAGCGATCGCTTCTAAAAAATAATCTATTTAGGCAAATTTAGTGACATCATAATTCTGATGTTTAATTTTGACAAGTAAATTAGAGTAGCAACTTTCTTTTATTTGTTATAAAAATCAAGCTGTCAATACTCAAAACTAGATGGGGAAAATCAGAATCCCTGCTCATCTTTTAGCAACCATATTTTTGTCGATATTTTTTCAATATTTGAGTATTTATAAACTATGATTTTAATAGTAGTCACAAACAAAAGTTGTTACTAGATTAGTTGGCAAAAATCAGTGATTTTATTTGCGAGATAAACATCTGATGATCTATGATTGGCTTGCCCATAAAACCATCTGCTCCACTAAGCTTAATATAATATTCGCTATCCTTTGCAGTACCAAGTGCTGTAACTAACATAATAGGCACTTTTGCCGTATGGGGATTAGCTTTTAGCAATTTAGTAATTTCAATTCCATTGATTTTTTTGCCATTATAATAACTATTTTGTAGGCAGATATCCATCAGAATAATGTCTGCTTTATTAGCTTTTACAATTTCTATGATTGTTTCTACATCTTCAGTCACTTGAGCAGCAAAACCACCCCGTTTTGTCAAAACTCTTTCAAATAATTTCTTATTAAGGGGATTATCTTCAACTACCAAAACATTTGTCATCTTATCCTTCCTTGTTCTAATTTCTGCAATTATTATAGTGTCTAAATAAAAATAATAGCAATTTTATTAAATAATGTTACGAAACTTTGTTTGTAGGGAATACTGAATCAGATATTTGTAGCAAATATCGAGCCAAAAAGTATCATTTCAAGAATTTGCCCATCAGAAAGTACCTATAATTTTATGAAATGTAAACTACTATTGAGTTAATCTTTCAACAGATAGAAAAGTGCAGGTCTCCTATAATATTAATTTAATAAAATATTGCAGAGGGTGACGGAGTAGGGAACAGGGAATATCTAATACCAATTGCCCAAAATAATGCCAGACTTTCCTCAAGACTTCAGTTATTAAGTAACAAGTGAGTAAGAGCAATGTTTTTAACGATTCGTTTGTGAACAGCGAAGATATCTTATACCAATTACCATACATTAATGCTTAACTTAGGTACCACTTCAAATATTAAGTAATTAAAAAGGGTGCATAGAACCTTTTTGATAATTATTAAGTATACAGCAATTTCCAAAAAGTGTGAGGTACAAAATTCTAGGTTTTAGGGAACACTTAACTGGGAACAGGGAACAAGGAATAGGGAATAAAATATAAATAAATATAACTCTACCTCATTAGTCTGAGAAACGCTATAAATGCATTAATTATTAATATTTTACTTCTCCCCCACTCCCCCACTCCCTCACTCCCTCACTCCCCCACTTCCCCACTCCCCCACTCCCCCACTCCCCCACTTCCCTACTCCCTCACTCCCTCACTCCCTCACTCCCTTACCAAAAAATGAGGGTATGCGCCTCCCCTTGGATAGGGGATGAAAAAGCGGTCGTTTTGCTACGCATAACTACGTTAACGCTGCGCGACATGTTTGCGGAGCATTCCGTCAGGAAAAAGCGGAGTTTCCCGAAGGGTGGGATGGCGTTTAGCTAGCGCAAAACGCCATATCCAATCGACCAAGAGAATATTTAATTCAGTATTTCAAGTCTCCGAATTCAGTCGGAGGTTCACTCTCTACTGATATAGCAGGGAACAGGGAACAGGGAACAGGGAACAGTTGGAAAAGTGTTTCCTAGTATAAGATTCATCATCAGTCTATGTCCTAATCTTTGCTTCGACTGCTATAACTGATAACTGATAACTGAAATGACTCCTTATGAATTATATTTTTACAAGTTATTAAAAAAACTATATATGATATTAATTTCAATTATTAACTAGGAGAGGAAAGCTAAATAACTTTTCTCAAAAATAATGAAGTTTTTAAACCTTAATATTGATACCCATAAATTACTTGACTAACTAATTGCTGAAGTTAATGTTAGTCAGAAATTATAATTTTCCCTAAATTTGACGACAAATCCCTTATTGCCTTTCTCACTTTTGTCAGGTGTAGAAGTTTTTGATTCTAAGGAACAGAGAACAGACACAAATACTGTACTCGTTAATATGAGAACCGCCATTTATAGTGAAACATAGGTTATTAGCGATCGTTTAATTACAAATTGTCCGTATTAACACTTAACTACAAGCATTTGTATTGAGAGTATCTCAGTATGTTTTTAATCAATAAAATTGGCAAAACTCTCAAGTTCTTTACCAAATCTTCATATAAAATTAAGTTATTCCAGAGTAGAATTTAAAAGCTAGGGTGTCATCTAGATTGTACGAAGTTTTCCGTGTATTCTGCCTTAAATATCTATGTATAGTAGAGATTTGCTTGTAAATACGGATATCAATAAAATTTCAGAGTAGTTAGATTTACTGATATATCTCAAAAATTTTATTTAACTACTCTTATTAATATTTTCAGAGCATAACTTTACAGTTATTATCAGATTTATCCCAGTAGACACAATAATTTATTTTCACAAAAATTCTGTTTATTGAAGGATCTTGAAATTACTTTGTCATTAGACATCTCCAAAAATAAAAAATGAAATCAATTCAAGATATGAAATCAACAGTTTCATTCCCTATTCCCTATTCCCTATTCCCTATTCCCTGACTTCTGCAAGAAGTCTATTAATTTCAAGGGATATTGTAGAGATGTCAAACTATTTATCAACTAATCATAATCGTCAATCTACCAAAGAAGAGCAATCTACCAAAGAAGAACAACTACTTTATCAGCATTTACAATATTTGGCTCGCCACCAAAAATCTGAAGCTTCAATTGATAATTTTAAGACTCTATTTATTGATGCTTCTGGATACTTTATTCCAGAAATTTGGCAGGTAATGGAAACAATTATTGATGCCGATCCTGATGAAGAATATTTTCATAATATTATCAACAGAAGTTCTTACATATTAATTAATCGTTGGTTACAAAATCCACAACTGCAAAAATCAATTCCAGACTTAGTAAATCTTTTCGAGGTGGAACCCAATCTCCCACCTACTTGTTGGACTTCTAAACGTATACGCACTTTCATTAATAGTTTTACTGAAACTGAAAAATATCTAGTCTTAAAACGTTTGGCTAGAATGTTTATTAGAGAAGTTGAAGAAAATACAAAAATTGAAGATAAGACACTTGGAAAATTAATTAATAGATATCCATATCTATATGAAAACAGTTTTCTTAATGAGGGTAGCACTGATGAAGAGCGGGAAGAAATTAGAAAAATGAGACAAAAGCAGCAACAAAAATATGAAATAGATTTATCTAAATATATTACTTATCAAAGGTTGTCTAGAAAAAACAATTCTGTCGAAAATCCTACTCTAATGAAAAACGAAGAATTAAACGATGTTATCTGGTATTTTACGGAAAAAGTTGATGGTGATCAAACATTGCGAGACGAAGCTGAAAAATTTCGTATATATTGTAATTTAACTTATTCATATCGCAGTTTTAAAGATAGATTATATGAATATTTAACCGATTCTATTGACCAGGTTTATAGTCAAGGTAAATTTAATCAGAGACTATATCATAAATTGGAAAATACCTTCTCTCAAAATAATAGTAATAAACCCAACGATTTTCTAATTTTAACTACTTGTAAAAAGTTATTAAATTTTCTAGTTATCGAGAGTTTAGAACAACCAAAACATTTTATTTTTTATGACTTAATTAGTAATCTTGGGGTAACAAAAGTTATTGGTATTTTATTGAAAATTGTACTCTTTTGTCGCGAAGCTAAACCTTATTTAGAAGAAAGATTTTCGATACTGTTTAACCATTATCAAGGATCACCCTCTGGTCAGGTTTGGTGGTTAGTTAAGTCGATGGAGACTCTCAATGTTGCTTTCAGCACTAATTTCGGAGAAATTAACCGTTGTTGCTTTTAATACAAAGAAGCAGTCAGCACTCAGCACACAATTTTTTTTGAGACGCCCTCGTTTGCGGATAATTTCCTCAGGAAAAGAGATTTCAACTCCTCACTCAGAAGTCAAAAGTTAGATAGGGAAACAGTCGGATTGGCGACGAATAGAAGTGAGAGTTGCTCAACTTAAAGCCTTTAATTATACAGTAATTTCAGGTTATTATTTCATGTCATCAGTTGCCAACTATATTGTGAAATATTTAATACCAAATTTATCAGAAGTTGCATAGAATAAAATTTTAATCAGAGTTGATTGTAGATAAAGACTGGCAATTTAATGAATTCATAATTCTGTGCAGTCTCAGATCAAATTGGTATAAAGTGAATTGGTATTAGATAGGAAAGAAACTCCTTATTTAAACTATACTTCAACACCTGAATAGTTACCAAGATTAAAAGTCTGTTTTTGACAATTATTACTCAGTTAGTATAGATTTTTCCTACTTTTAACCTTTCCCCTCACCTGCCACACTTCACCACCCAATCAGATATAGCATTCTTTTTGAGAAATACTATGAATCCTATCTAAAATTAATACTAATTTTTAAGTAAAAATGCATAATTATTTTACCATAATTTTGACTAAAAGAAATCAAAACATAGGTCAACTTACAGCGGTTTTCATAATTAGTAGACCACAGTAGGGACGTTCCATGGAACGTCCCTACAAAGTTTGATGTGTGAAGATGTGGTTCATCAAGAAAGAAAAGCGCTGTAATTCATTTAAACTTAAAATAGAGTTTGTATTAGTCAATCCTTTCCCTAAAAGGGAGAAGTAATTATCAATTATCCATTATCAATTAATAAATATATAGCGTTTCTCAAATTGGTGAGATACAGTTTTAGATCCCCCCTGCCCCCCTTAAAAAGGGGGGAGTCTTCAAAGTCCCCCTTTTCAAGGGGGATTTAGGGGGATCGTAACTGTACCTCATCTTTATGAGAAATGCTATAGCTGCCAAAGTTAATTAGGAAAAAAATTTCCTTCTACTCCCATACTTCCATAAGTCACTTCCATGAGAAAATTTAAATTAAGACACTCAGGACTTACGCAAAATATCAAATTGTACGCTATATGTAGGGGCAAAAGGCCGTTTAGCTGCGCATAACTCCGTTAACGCTGGCGCGACATGAAACGCCCCTACTAGATAAGGTGGTTATGCGTAAGTCCTGACACTAGAAAAAGAGATAAAAATACTCATGCAACTTGTTAACAGGTTACAGTTCAATAATCTGCGGGGCGATTTATTGGGTGGTCTGACTGCTGCAATAGTTGCACTACCTTTAGCTTTAGCATTCGGGGTATCCTCCGGTGTCGGAGCAATCACAGGTCTTTACGGTGCCATATTCGTTGGTTTTTTTGCCGCTCTGTGTGGAGGAACACCGTCGCAAATTACTGGTCCGACAGGTCCCATGACTGTAATCATGGCAAGCGTCTTTACCACTTTAATCGCTAAGAACCCAGATGTCGGTCTAGAAATGGCATTTACCGTTGTCATGCTTGGCGGACTATTCCAAATACTTTTTGGGGTTCTGCGACTGGGAAAATATATCGTTATGATCCCCTACGCCGTGATCTCAGGATTTATGTCTGGAGTCGGCGTAATCATTATCATTATTGAAATAGGTCCGTTTCTTGGTCATCCTGCTTCTGCTGGTGTAATTGAATCTGTCAACAAAATCCCAGAATCTTTAATGAATCTTAATCCCGCTGCAACAGGGTTAGGAATCCTCACATTAGTAATTCTTTTATTCACACCGCGTAAAATAACTGGGATTATTCCGTCTCCACTGCTAGCATTATTAGTTGGAACTCTAATTTCAGTATTCTTCCTCTCAGACAGTAATCTGATACTGATTGGAGAAATTCCCACTGGTTTGCCAAAACTACACTTGCCAGTATTTACCCTCAACCAACTACAGGATATGCTCGTAGATGGTGTGGTACTCGGAACTCTAGGATCGATCGACTCCCTGCTCACCTCCCTGGTTGCTGACAATATTACCCGAACCAATCATAATTCCGATCGCGAATTAATTGGTCAGGGGATTGGAAATATCATGTCTGGATTATTTGGTGGATTACCAGGAGCGGGAGCAACCATGCGGACTGTGATTAACGTTCATGCTGGTGGAAAAACACCCTTATCAGGCATCATCCATTCCTTGATTTTACTATTTATTCTCTTGTGGGCGGGAAAATTGACCGAAGTAATTCCCCAAGCAATCCTCGCAGGTATCTTACTTAAAGTCGGAGTTGACATTATTGACTGGGGATTCCTCAAACGAGCACATAAGTTATCACTCAAAGCTGCTGGCATTATGTACAGCGTACTGTTGCTGACTGTCTTCGTCGATTTAGTTACTGCAGTCGCCGTTGGTGTATTCATTGCCAATCTCTTGACAGTCCAACGTCTTAGTGCTCTGCAAGTTGAAGAAGTTAAGGCTATAGTTGAACCCCATGATCAGGCTCCCTTAAGCTATGAAGAAAAACAACTCTTTCAGAAAACTAGAGGTCACCTCCTGTTGTTACATCTCGGCGGACCCTTGAGTTTTGGAGCTGCCAAGGCTATTTCTGGACAGATGGGGATAGTAGAACAGTATGATATTCTCATTCTCGATCTCAGCAATGTTTCTTATCTTGGGATTACTATGTCTCTAGCTCTTGAAAATATGGTTAAAGAAGCACGTCAAAAACATCGTGAAGTCTTTTTTGTTGGAGCATCGGGTGCAGTTAAAGTTAGACTAGAAAAATTAAATATTTGGAAGCTATTATCTCGACAAAACCAAGTAGCAACACGCATTGAAGCTCTGCAACAGGCACTTATACTGCTAGCTGAACGACAAAAAGTTTAACACTTATACGACTTACGCAAAGAAACCCGGTTTCTATGATAAATCCTTGTTTTGAGCAATAGATGTCTACGAGAAACCGGGTTTCTGGGTTCACATGGCTTTAGTCCTGATGATTTCATCTTGAGCCTCGTTAAGTTAACGCGGAACCCGTCCCTACTATTGCAACATTTAAGATGAAACAGTCCACTACTGGACTGTTTCATCTTAAATAGTGCATTAGATTGAATTCAAAAGTCATGCATTCAAAAGTAAGAATTTTCAAGTTAAAAGCGTTCTGCACAGCTAAAACTGTCCATCCATCCGTGTATCCGTGGCAAAATCCGTGTCTTGCCCTAACTTCATCTAATGCACAGTTTTAGCTGAAACGGTCCAGTAGGGTGTGTTAGCGCTAGCGTAACGCACCAATACGCTATATTTTGAAACCTCTCGGTTGGGGTGGGAAACATCTCATTTGGCCTTGGAAACCTCTAATTTGGCCTGGGAAAAATCTCGGTTGGGGTGGAAAACCTCTAATTTGGCCTGGGAAAAATCTCGGTTGGGGTAGGAAACGTCTCGGTTAAGGTTTGAAACGTCTAAAATCTTATATGAAATACTTTAATCTTTGCTACTCAAGATTGATAGGAAAATTTATGGGATGGGAAAATTGGGAGATTCATAAGTAGCACAATTTTTTGTATTTCATATTATTTTTGACTTGTGAACTTCATCCTGATATGAAATACTTTAATCTTTGCTACTTAAAGATTGATAGGAAAACTTATGGAATGGGAAAATTGGGAGATTTATAAGTAGCACAATTTTTTGTATTTCATATTAATAGGACTTACGCAAAGAAACCCGGTTTCTACGGTAAATCATTGTTTTTGACAATGAACATCTACGAGAAACCGGGTTTCTGGGTTCGCATGGCTTTAGTCCTAATTAAATAAAAATTTACAATCTCCTACCTAAAACACTTTTATTACCTTATATTATAGAAGACTAAAACAATTTTAAATTCCAATATGAAAAGTCCAATTTTAGTTTTTATTGATGCCGGAGTGGACAACTATCAACAATTGTTTGATGGTGTGGTCGCTGAAGCTCAACCTTTTGTTCTCAATACTACCACTGATGGTATCCAACAAATAGACCAAATTTTACAACAATATCCAGGACAGAAAACGGTTCATATTATCTCCCACGGTGCCCCTGGTTGTCTGTACCTGGGAAATACTCAATTGAGTTTGGGTACGCTGAAACAGTACGCTCCTCTACTCGGACAGTGGGATATTGATAATCTGTTGCTTTATGGTTGTCATGTTGCTGCGGGGGATGCGGGTGAAGAGTTTGTGAGTAAGTTGCAAGGTCTGACAGGAGCTAATATTGCTGCTTCTAAGTCTCTGACAGGGGCGGCGGTTAAAGGTGGTAACTGGGAGTTAGAATTGACTACTTCCCAGTGTGAGACTTCATTAGCTTTATCAGAAGCAGCGATGGTAGCTTATAGTGGGGTATTGCAAGTTCTCAATGCGGATGATTACGCAGCCTTGAGGGCACTCTACGAAGGTACAAATGGGGCCAATTGGATCAATAATACTGGTTGGAGTGAATGGGATTTCAGTAGTTCCACTCCTCCTGATGCTTCTGTTGTTAATAATTGGCATGGAGTGACAGTATCGGGCGATCGGGTAACGAGACTCAGGCTAGGTGTTAACCGACTCACAGGTGAGATTCCTGAACAATTAGGCAATCTCTCTAATTTACAGGATCTCCGCCTAGCTGGTAACAAACTCACAGGCGAGATTCCTGAACAATTAGGCAATCTCTCTAATTTAGAGCAACTCAACCTACGTAATAACGAACTCACAGGTGAGATTCCTGAACAATTAGGCAATCTCTCTAATTTAGAGAATCTCAACCTATCTAGTAACGAACTCACAGGTGAGATACCTGAACAATTAGGCAATCTCTCTAATTTACAGAGACTCGACCTATTTAATAACCAACTCACAGGTGAGATACCTGAACAATTAGGCAACCTCTCTAATTTACAGAATCTCTTCCTAAGTTTTAACGAACTCACAGGTGAGATACCTGAACAATTAGGCAACCTCTCTAATTTACAGAATCTCCGCCTAAATAGGAACCAACTCACAGGTGAGATTCCTGAAGAATTAGGCAACCTCTCTAATTTACAGGGTCTCCGCCTATATGAGAACCAACTCACAGGTGAGATTCCTGAAGAATTAGGCAACCTCTCTAATTTACGGTCTCTCAGCCTAGATAGGAACCAACTCACAGGTGAGATTCCTGAAGAATTAGGCAATCTCTCTAATTTACAGTATCTTACCCTAAATAGGAACCAACTCACAGGTGAGATTCCAGCAGAATTAGGCAATCTCTCTAATTTACAGTCTCTGAGCCTATATGAGAACCAACTCACAGGTGAGATTCCAGCAGAATTAGGCAATCTCTCTAATTTACAGACACTCTACCTATTTGATAACGAACTCACAGGTGAGATTCCTGAACAATTAGGCAACCTCTCTAATTTACGGCAACTCTACCTAAATAATAACGAACTCACAGGTGAGATTCCAGCAGAATTAGGCAATCTCTCTAATTTAAGGAGTCTCTGGCTACAAAATAACCAACTCACAGGTGAGATTCCAGCAGAATTAGGCAATTTCTCTAATTTAAGGAGTCTCTGGCTACAAAATAACCAACTCACAGGTGAGATTCCTCAGAGTGTAAATGATTTGGATGCAAACAAACGTTTAGATAACCCCCCTTATGTAGAAACCGAGATTCCTGACCAGACTACTACTACCGATGCAGATTTTAACCTGGATATTAGCAATAACTTCAGTGACATCAATCAAGACATTAGCACTTACAGCGCTGAAGGTTTGCCTGATGGCTTAAGTATCAACCAAACCACTGGCGTTATTAGTGGTACTCCTACAGCAGGAGGCAATTATACTATTACGGTGACAGTCTCAGATAGTCAATTAACTCCAGCACAAGCAGAAGATACCTTTGATATTGAAGTTGAACAAGTCAATCAACCTCCCACAGATATCTCCCTCGATCCGATAACCATCGACGAAAACGTAGCAGCTAACACAGCAGTCGGTACATTGTCAACTGTTGACCCCGAAACAGGGGATACCTTTACTTACGCATTAGTAGCAGGAGAAGGAGACACCGATAACAAAACTTTCACCATTGACGGCGACCAACTGAAAATCAATAGTTCTCCCGACTTTGAAACCCAGTCTACTTACAATATCCGAGTTCAGACCACCGATGCAGCAGGAGAGACTTTTGAAGAAGAGTTGACCATTAATATTAACGATGTCAACGAAACTCCAGAATTCCTAGAGCAATCATTTGACATTGCTGAAAAGAGCGACAATCAAACCATCATCGGCACTCTAAATGCAACTGACCCCGAGGATGACGAACTGACATTCAGCATCACCAACAATGTCGATCCAGACGCAGATGGTAACTTTGCTTTTGTAGTAGATGGCGATCGCCTCCTAGTTAACGACAGCGACGACCTAGATCGTGAAACCAACTCCATTCTCAACATTACTATAGAAGTCAGTGATGGGGAACTGACAGACGAAGCAACAGTTACAGTAAATCTTTCTGATGTAGGAGAATTAACCATCATTGAATCTTTTGGAACAGCAACTTTTGCCAAAGATTCAGATGACACCTACTGGATAATTGATGGAGACCAGGAAATTCAACTGCAAAACAGTAAAGGCAAAACCTATAGCGATCGGACCAACCGTAACTGGGATGGCGTTGCCGTTGAAGCTAATGATTCAGGCGGTTATCGCGTCCTACTCCAAGGTCAGAATAACAGGAGTGGTCAAGCTTATGTCTGGACTACAGATGCTGATGGTGTAATTATTGGCGGTTCCGGTTGGAAATCTGGAGCCCCTGTCTTGCCCTGGGAAGAGGAATTTAACATAGACCTGAATGGAGATGAAATTATTGGTAACTCTTTCACCACTATTGAATCTTTTGGTACAGCAACCTTTGCCAAAAATGCAGACGGCAGGTATTGGATAATCAATGGAGACGAGGAAATTCAACTGCAAAACAGTAAAGGCAAAACCTATAGCGATATTACCAACCGTCACTGGGATGGTGCTGCCGTTGAAACTGATGATTCAGGCGGTTATCGCTTCCTACTCCAAGGTCAGAATCGCCGGAGTGGTCAAGCTTATGTCTGGAGTACAGATGCTGATGGTGTAATTATTGACGGTTCCGGTTGGAAATCTGGAGCCGCTCTGTTGCCCTGGGAAGAGGAGTTTAACATAGACATCAATGGAGATGAAATTATTGGTAACTCTTTCACCACTATTGAATCAGAAGGGATAGTCACCTTTGCCAAAAATGCAGACGGCAGCTATTGGATAATCAATGGAGACCAGGAAATTCAACTGCAAAACAATAAAGGCAAAACCTATAGCGATATTACCAACCGTCACTGGGATGGTGCTGCCGTTGAAACTGATGATTCAGGCGGTTATCGCTTCCTACTCCAAGGTCAGAATCGCCGGAGTGGTCAAGCTTATGTCTGGACTACAGATGCTGATGGTGTAATTATTGACGGTTCCGGTTGGAAATCAGGGGATGCTCTGTTGCCCTGGGAAGAGGAGTTTAATATAGACATCAATGGAGATGAAATTATTGGTAACTCTTTCACCACTATTGAATCTTTTGGTACAGCAACCTTTGCCAAAAATGTAGACGACAGCTATTGGATAATCAATGGAGACCAGGAAATTCAACTGCAAAACAGTAAAGGCAAAACCTATAGCGATATTACCAACCGTAACTGGGATGGCGCTGCTGTTGAAACTGATGATTCAGGCGGTTATCGCTTCCTACTCCAAGGTCAGAATCGCCGGAGTGGTCAAGCTTATGTCTGGAGTACAGATGCTGATGGTGTAATTATTGACGGTTCCGGTTGGAAATCAGGGGATGCTCTGTTGCCCTGGGAACAAGAGTTTAATATAGACATTATTTGACCTAGTTAACAATTTATGTTATGAAGCAGCATTAGGCCTTGCATAAATGGGGGATGATTTTAATAGTTTTGTGGAATGGGCATCCTGCCCGTTCCTGAGATTTGCGGACGGGCAAGATGCCCATCCTACTTGTATTCATCCCTTAATTCAGCAACGCCGCATTAAAACCACAGTTGCTGCATTCGTATCGTCTTGCACTCAATAGGATTTTCTGTTGATGCCCACACTGAGAACATAATTGAGAACTTGGAAAATCTATCAGGGATCATTAACTCAGTTCGGTAGACCAGAGTAGGGACGTTCCATGGAACATCCCTACTGGGTTTTGGTTGTGACGTTAGGTCATCAATCTGAAAAGCGCTGAAAACTTTTTCCCCCTAAGACTTTTAAACTGCTGTATTGATAACAGAGTAGAGGGCGAATGCCATTCGCCCCTACGCAGAACCACCATATCTAGTAGAGGGTTAATGACCATCAACCCCTACAAATGGTGTATAATTCGGTATTTTGCGTAAGTCCTGTATAAAAGACTTACGCAGAACCACCATATCTAGTAGAGGGCGAATGCCATTCGCCCCTACAAATGGTGTATAATTCGGTATTTTGCGTAAGTCCTGTATAAAAGTCTATTTATAATCTAGCAAAATCTTACACTCATTTAGCAATGCCAGTTTTTCGATTACTTATTTGATCAGAGTATCAATGCGAGGTTGACTATTAGCTCCGTTCTGACTTGCACCATTAATATTGACATCAGCAGTAACTAATCCAACAGCTTTCACCAATGCTTGCTTGCGATCCATCAACAGATTTTCCGCAGGTACAATATTTAAAACTCCCAGTTTTTCTAACCGTCGCTTCACACTACCCGAAGCACCAACTAGGAATACTGCACGACCTGTATCAACAGTTTCCTGAATCGCATTTTCTATTGCTAGAGCAGAAGTTACACCCATGTGAGGTACTTCGCTCAAATCTACAATCAAAACTTCATAGTTATTCAAAAGTGTGTGTTGGCGAGAGATAGCTTTAGAAACACCAAATATCATCGGACCACTTAAGTGGAACAATAAAATCCGACCTTCAGCACGATCCAGTAATTCTTTCTCATCATTGTCTAGGATAATTGCATCATCAGCATCAGTGATAGCTTTAACATCGTCAGATTTTAGCTGAGTCAGGCGATCGATAGTCATAACATTAGCAATAAATACCCCAATACCTACAGCAGCAATCAAGTCAACAAATACAGTTAGACCAATCACAGTATACATAATGATTGCAGACTTCCAGGAAATATTATGGGCACGCTTGAGAAATCCCCAGTCAATAATTTTAATCCCAACTTGGAGAGCAATACCTGCCAAAACCGCCATAGGAATTTGTGCTGTTAAACTACCAGCTCCCAAAACCACAATCATCAAAATTACAGCACGAGTGACACCAGATAAAGCACTACGAGCACCTGTATTGATATTGACTACAGTACCCATTGTTGCACCAGCACCAGCAATACCACCAAACAAACCAGAAGCTAAGTTACCTAAACCTTGACCAATTAATTCTTTATCAGAGTCGTGTTGAGTACGAGTCAAACTGTCAGCTACCACAGAAGTAAGAAGAGCATCAATACAACCCAACATCGCTAAAACTATGGCATCAACTACCATTAACCGTAACTGATCGGGAGTAAAGTAAGGCAACTGTAAGCTAGGAAGACCACTAGGAATTTCACCAATGCGACGAATATCAACATCTGAGAACAAGAAAACAGAAATTAATGTTCCTACTACCAATGCTAACAGTGGTGGTGGGACGAATTTCTTAATTTTAGATGGCACTAAGAAGAGGATGGCTACTGTAAGAACTGCTAACCCTGTCTCAACAGGATTAATATTAGTTAAAAGTTCAGGAATATTCTGGATAGTTCCAATTACACCGCCCTTGGGACTAGCTTGTCCGAGAAACGGACCTATTTGTAGGATAATTAGGATTAGACCAATACCCGACATGAAACCAGAAATCACATTGTAAGGCATCATGGTAATGTATTTACCCAGCTTTAATAAACCAAAACCAATTTGGAATAATCCAGCTAGCATTACTACTGTGAAAGCCATTGCCATACCGTTTTCTGGGTTACTAGCAGTTAAGTTAGCAATCACCGCAGTCATTACCACAGTCATTGGTCCAGTGGGTTCGGAAATTAGAGTTGGAGTACCACCAAACAGTGCTGCAAACAAACCCACTAATACAGCACCATATAAACCAGCAGCAGCGCCTGCACCGGAAGCAACACCAAAGGCGAGTGCCATTGGAAGGGCGATGACAGCAGCGGTTAAGCCACCGAACATATCGCCTTGAAGGTTTCTAAAATGTATTTTGTTAAAAACTTGCGTAGCCATTGTTTTATGTTATTGTTGTTTTTTTTATTGAAAATAACTTACATCAATTTATCTGTAATACAGTTCTAGTAAACTTACCCAAACTTACCCAACAGGGTTTTGTCAGCTCAGTTTCTACTTCTGTGAGGGCGTTGCATAAATGCGGGATGATTTTAATAGTTTTGTGGAATGGGCATCTTGCCCGATTTTAATAGTTTTGTGGAATGGGCATCTTGCCCGTTCCTGATATTTTTGGACAGGCAGGATGCCCGTCCTACTTAATATTCATCCCTTAATTCAGCAACGCTTCTGTGAGAATAACTAACCGCAATTTGTAGCCTTATTCTCAAGAGCAGGTTTGACGTCAGTGGGAACTCCACATAACGCACTTACAACTAGATTTTTATGTAAGTTATATTTAATTAAGTCAATGTAAGTTAATTTAATCATTGACTATTCTCTATGTCAAGATTATTATAAAAATTAATTGGGAATGCAATACTTGATAGTTTTTAATTGCTTATACCATTCTTAAGTTTTTCTTTATTTTTATTATATTTTGGAGGAAAAGTCCTTGATTCAGGCAACCTTACACCAATTGAGAGTGTTTCAGACAGTGGCCAGTCACGGTAGCTTTACTAAGGCAGCTGAAGAGTTATTCATTACTCAGCCCACTGTCTCTAATCAAATGAAGCAACTCACCCAGACAGTGGGGATGCCTTTATTTGAGCAAATTGGCAAGCAACTTTATTTAACTGACATTGGTAGAGAATTATTAGCCAGTTGTCAAGAAATCTTTGAACAGCTCGATCGCTTTGAGATGATAGTTGCGGACATCAAAGGTACAAAACAAGGAAAGTTACGTTTAGCTGTGGTAACAACTGCTAAATATTTTGTACCTAGAATCTTAGGTTATTTCTGCCAAAAATATCCCAAAGTTGATGTTGCCTTAGAGGTGACAAACCATCAAAACATCACCAGACGAATGCTGGAAAACCAAGACGATCTATATATATTGAGTCAACCTCCTGAAGACATTCCTGTATGTAGTGAAGCTCTAATGAATAATCCCTTGGTCTTGGTAGCTAACAAAAATCATCCCTTGGCACAGAAGAAAAATATACCAATTAAACGTCTTACAGATGAAGCTTTTATTCTGCGAGAACAGGGCTCTGGGACTCGCCAGGCGGTGCAACAACTATTTGCTAAACACAAAATTTCTGTAAAAGTGCGCTTAGAACTTAACAGTAACGAAGCAATAAAACAAGCGATCGCTGGTAGCTTAGGAATTTCTGTGTTGTCAGAACATACCCTATATCGAGAAAGTTCTGAATTGGAACTTACCACGTTAGATGTTCAAGGTTTTCCCATTCAGCGACAGTGGTATGTATGCTATTTGGATGGCAAACAGTTATCAGTGATAGCTCAAGCATTCTTGGAATATATTCAAGAATACACTCAAAAAATGGATATCGCTTCCCATCTTGTGAGTCAATAATATCATTGCTCAAAATAACCTAAATCTGGAAATTTTTATGAGTATTATTACTTGTTTTTTAGGTAGTCCTGCATAGTAATGGCGAAGATACATAAGTTTTGTAATTTCTTCCCACACGAACCAACTTCCCACACTTCCCACACGAACCAACTTCCCACACCTCCCACACCTCCCACACCTCCCACACCTCCCACACTCTCTCTACCATTCCTCAGCACCACCACCGTTTTTTAGAGTATAGTAGTCAAAGCAAAGATTAGGACATTTCTAAATCCTAAAACCCTTTGATATAAAATCCGGTGATACAGTAATCGCATTCATTACTTCCTCAACTAAAATATGTTAAGCATGAATACGAATTTAAAAATTTATGCTATTCAAATTCTTTCTTACTCCTTACTCCTGTACGGGCAAACCGCCGTTCGCCCCTACGAATCCTTACTCCTCAGTAATACGATAACTAATTACCCGAATTCTATATGACAGTTTACTATTCCCTAGCGTGTAGCGCTATATTTCAATCCCTTTACTATAATTACAGGTTATTTGTAAAGAATTATGAAATATTTTTATCCCTTGCAAATTGGGTATTACAGACTGCAAAGTCACCGGATAAATAACCAAATTGTTACAGTTTAAAGGGCGATAACTTGACCTTACAAAAGTTTACAAACAGCCTCTTAATATTATGACTATCCATTATAGCGTTTCTCAAATTGGTGAGATACAGTTTTAGATCCCCCCTGCCCCCCTTAAAAAGCTATCCCTTATAAGGAACTCTTGAAACCCTTGTGGGAGGGTGGGGAGGATGGGGAGGATGGGGAGG
>NZ_JAAHHT010000549.1 GCF_010672085.1 Okeania sp. SIO3I5 | reverse complement strand
GCAGCCAAATATTTTTCAAATCGAGACAACGATAAAAGCCGCTCAATCCGATTCTCAATCAACAACTCATGCTCCCCAACCAAACAAATTAATTGAGAATTAAACTCCGTATAAATTGACAACCCTTTCCCGTAACTTTCCAAATACAGCTCATCATACTGTCCATTTTCCTCCCCCGCCAGCCATCGCCAAAACAAAGGAGGCGACTTCAATATTTTCCGAGGAGACTTAACCTGGCAAACTTCAGGAAACTCCCAAATCCAAATCCTGATGGCAGATATTCACCAACCTACCAACCTCCCTCTCATAAGAAATTCTGCGCATCACCAAATCTCGAATCTCCGCCACCACCGGGTCTCGCCGTGACAAAAAACGACGCGGATTGTCACCATAATCAAACCAGTAACAACCCAAAGCCAGAGAATCAGCCTCATCATCACTCCGATCATAAGCATTAGTTCCGATCAAAGTTCGGTTATAAACACTCCGATCGGAAGCAGCAACCTCTAATTGCGCCCATCACCTTAGAGCTGCTGCATGAGCGGGAAAATCTTGCTCCCATCGTCGAAACTGGCAACAGAAGTCATCTAAAACCGGAAAATCATCCGGATCAGGCGGTTCAAAATAATTATCATACTCAAGCAATAAGTGCCCAGAAAGATTTCTCTTAAACTCAACCTCACCAAACAGCAAATCCCGATCGCTATCCGACAACCCAGGAGTACAAAACTCCCGATCAGCAAGTCGCCAAGTCCGCTTGCGCCTCAAATCACCAAACCTTCTAATATCATCCTCCCCCAAACCCGCCCGCCGAACAGCACGACGAACAGCACGTCTAAGTTCATAAATCGTAAGAGTATTTATATCGGTAAGGATTTGTTTCTCCATAATTATCCATACTTTGTTGTAGTTTGTACTCAGCGCATTGACAAGAATGCACTCGCTTACTTTCCCTTTTAAACTGATAACGATTTTTAGGGAGACCCCTAACAGGGCGGTGGGATAGGTAAGTCAACGATTCCACCATCTTTAGATACCTCAGAGCAGCTTCTATCCCCCCACTCTGAATAATCATTCGGTACTGTTTTCTCTGT
>NZ_JAAHHT010000548.1 GCF_010672085.1 Okeania sp. SIO3I5 | reverse complement strand
ATGGCTTTGTTGCACAAAGGAAGGAAATAGGGTAAAAATAATAGTGCATGGCACGAAAAACCTACACCAAAGTAGATATGAGTAAGTCCAAGTCCAAGTCCAAGTCTAAGTCCAAGTACCGGGTTAGTAACTGGTCTGAATATGATGCTTCCCTAAAGCAAAGAGGTAGCCTGACATTTTGGCTCAGTCCTGAAGTAATAGAGCAGTGGGTAAGCCAACAGAAAACAGGACGTAGGGGAGCATCGAATACTTATAGTGATGTGGCTATTGAATTAATGGTCTCCCTGAGTAGCTTATTTGGATTAGCAGGACGACAAACAGAAGGATTTGTCGAATCTATATTTAGTTTGATGGAACTAGACTTACCTGTACCTTTTTGCATAGCACTGTATCTCGTAGGATCGGGAAGTTAAACATTACTATACCAGTGATGCCAAAGGGAGAAGGGATTCACTTAGTAGTAGATTCTACGGGGGTTAAAGTATATGGGCGTTGGGGAATGGAAGACCAGAATTCACGGTATAGGTAAACGTAGGACATGGCGTAAACTACATCTAGGAGTAAATGAAGCTACAGGAGAAATAGTTGCTGCTGTAGTAACAACCAACGATATTAGTGACGACCAAGTGTTCTGTGACTTGCTTGATGGAGTAGAAGGTGAAATAGCACAAGTATCGGGTGATGGAGCATACGACAAGTGCAAGTGCTATGAAAAAGCTCGTCAGAAAGGAGCTAAAATCACCATTCCGCCACGAAAAAACGCAGTGATTTGGCAACATGGTAACTGTAGAGGTACTCCCCATCCTAGAGATGAAAATCTCAGACGCATTCGCATCTGTGGGCGAAAGAAGTGGAAGCATGAAAGTGGCTACCACAGGCGTTCTCTATCAGAAACTACAATGTTCAGACTCAAAGCTTGATTCGGGGGTAAGTTGAGGAGACGATTGTTTGACAACCAAGCAGTGGAGTTATTCATTCAATGCGCTATGCTTAACCGCATGATACAGAATGGTAAACCCGAAAGTTATCAAGTAGACATTTAGCCTCCCCTCTTGTGGGAGTAATTTGCGATCGCCACTTTCATGCAACAAAGCC
>NZ_JAAHHT010000547.1 GCF_010672085.1 Okeania sp. SIO3I5 | reverse complement strand
CCCTACTATGGTATACGTGTAACAGAACCGCTGTCAGCCAAGAAATAGGGCGATCGCTCTGTCTAACGGTTAGGCGATCGCTGATTTAAATTATCAAAGCTCAGGATGTGTAACTGATTCAGAAGTAAGTAAATAGGACGATCGCTCTGTCTACTGAAGGCGATCGCTCTTTAACTTTGTAGGGACGTTGCATAACAAAAATGCGTTTTCCTCACGGAATGCTTCGCAAACATGTCGCGGAGCAAAACGTCCCTACTATGGCATACCGTGCCACAAAAGCTCTGTCATCCCAGAAATCAGGCGATCGCACTCTTGTTAGAGAGAGCGATCGCTTGCCATGTAGGCGAATGCCATTCGCTTGTAACACCAACTCCTGATTTGGTAACTTTTTAGACGCTCGAAGATGTGAGCTAATTCTGAAACAAGGTTAAAGAGCGATCGCTAGTTAGATTATTACGGCGCTTTTCAGAACAAAAATATGAGTATCCAAAACAATCATAAAACTTCTTCAGAACTATTCTCCAGATCCCAGTCTTCTAGAAGATAGCTGACTCTTCAGGATCGGCATAGTATGCGTAGGGCTGCTTGTTGGCCTAATATAGGATATTCCTTTTTGAATTCACCAATAGTGACAATTCCAGAAAGCTCCTCTATGAATAGCTTCATTTAAGATTTCTGAAGCAAGCTCCTCTACAGAAATTCGTTTTTCCGCTGCCGCTTTGATCAAAATTTCTTGAGACTTTTGACTAATATTGACATTCGTTACAATCATATAAAATACATTTTCAACATTCAAACTTAACGTAATACTTCAGAATAATAAATACTCTTCTCAATCAAACTCAGGTGCCGACACCTCTATCACAGATAATTTCCACTCGGGAAGCAATTCTGGCACTTCCAGTACATCGCAGGTTCTTGTCCTACAAATAAGACTCGTTTACCTTGGCTAGCGTATCGTTTGGCAGTGGCAAATGCAATAGTTGTTTTACCCGTACCACCTTTACCCAAAAATGTATAAGTAATGGTCATTTCAGTTATCAGTTATCAGTTAACAGTACCTCCGGCTTAAGCCTTATGCTTGAAATACTGAAGTTTCTTTTTTTGTCCCTTACTCAA
>NZ_JAAHHT010000546.1 GCF_010672085.1 Okeania sp. SIO3I5 | reverse complement strand
CTGAAAACTTCAGCATTACCGAAATCCTAAACAACCGTGAAAAAAGTCAGGGTAAGACAAGGATTTTGCCACAGATGCACAGATCAGAAGATTTGCATTCTGTGAAGCTCCCAAAAAAAATCAGCGACAAAAGGAATTTCCCCTTGCCAGCAAAAATTTTTTCAGATACAATTTATTTATTGGTAGTTGCTCGCCCCTACGCATGACTGTTTATTCAACGCAGCAAAAACAAGTCATGTCCAAACTTGAAATCATCCCTCTTTAATCTCTGTATTTTTGTCCCCTCGTTCCTTAACTTTAGCGATCGCCCGATTCAATATAATCCTGACAAATTCCCCATTGCCTAAATCCTAAACAACTATGAGAGAATTTAGGGCAAGACAAGGATTTTGCCACAGATGCACAAATCAGAAAATTTGCATTCTGTGAAGCTCCAAAAAAAATCCCCGACGAAAAGAATTTCCCCTTGCCAGCAGAAATTTTTTCAGATACAATTTATTTAGTGGGAGTCGCTCGCCCCTACACATGACTGTTTATTCAACGCAGCAAAAACAAGTCACAAGCAAATGAGTCATATCCAAACTTTAAACCTTCCCTCTTTAATCTCTGTATTTTTTTCCGCTCGTTCCTTAATTGTAGCGATCGCCTAATTCAATACAATCCTTCAAACCAATCTTCTCCACCAGGTAATTTAGCTAAATATTCATCAATAATATTTGGCAAATCTCTGAGCTTATAAAAATAAGTAAGACCCAGTAATTCTTGAGCAGTATTAATAACCTCAATTCTATCGATCATTTGTGATAGTTGGGATGGCCTCAGTTTACCACCCTGAACCTCTATACTTGCAGGACGAATTGCTTCCTCTAAAGCATCTTCTAGGTAAGGTTGCCATTCATCTTCTTTTATATAGTAGGAAGTTTTGATATCTTTAAGATTCAGCTTTTTAATTTGCAAAAGAGAATCAGAAATTGAAGCTACCCAAGAATTTGTCAAACGCTTTTCTACTTGATTTTTGATTAAATGGATGAATATTCTAACTAGAAATGAGTCAATACTTCTTAAAATTGCTTGTTTACTCATTCCCTCAAGTTCGTCTATTATTGCTAGAGCATCCCCA
>NZ_JAAHHT010000545.1 GCF_010672085.1 Okeania sp. SIO3I5 | reverse complement strand
AGGGAGAGGATTGACTAAAAGGAAAAAATTTATTTTTTTCCCTTGAAAGGGGAGACTTTACAGCAGTTTTCATTTGGGTAAACCACAGTAGGGACGTTCCATGGAACGTCCCTACAATATTCTGGTTGTAACGATGTAGTTCATCAATATGAAAAGCGCTGTCAACCTGAATCATCTAATTATTTAATTGTTTAATTATTAATTATTTCGGTAAAAACTCAAATAAAGTGAGGCATTAAACTTTAGGGATGTTCCATGAAACATCCCTAAAAAATTTGCTGAATTAGCACGAATTGTAATTAATAAACATCTCCAAAAATCAAAAATGAAATCAATTCAAGATATTAAATCAACAATTTTATTCCCTATTCCCTATTCCCTATTCCCTATTCCCTGACAACTGCCACGAAGTCTAATTTTGATCGATTTTCTGTGGTGGAAATGTCAGAAAATTTTCCAGTGCACCAATAGTTTGATATCTATTACCACGAAACTCAGTTGTATAAACACTAAATAATATTAAATTCTGACGTTGAGTGGCATTATCCATTAATTCTTTAATAGTAGTTCTTTGACTCTTAATTAGCTTTTCACAACTCTTAACTAAATCTCCTGTAAAATCAGTCAAAAAATCTGGCACTTTAGATTCTTTACAAACAGATTCTCTAATCTCAGTTGCCAGTTTATTAGAAGCATAATTAACATATTCATCTCTAGGAGGATTAGTAAATCCCATTATTGTAGCTCCTACTGTCAGAGCGATCGCTCCTGCTTTGCTCAATCCCCAAAATATAGGTGGTTTGCTATAACCGTTGGATTTTTTATCTTGTAACATAGTGAGAAATTCCTGATTATTTTGTATAGTCTGAATAGAGAAAATGATAGGTTAGTTTTCTTTCATAAGTAAAGAAAATATCAATACTTTTACAGTCATTATATTCTTAACTACATCTTAATGCCGTCTAATTTCCGGATAAAAATTTAACTTCCCTGGCGGGAAGTCCCGCGCTCTCCATCCCCCCTAACCCCCCGTGCATAGGGGGGAAGGGGAGCGTCGGGATGAAAGCCTGGGCCCGGATTTGGATACCTTCATAAGCTAAACGTTCATAGGCCCAAGACA
>NZ_JAAHHT010000544.1 GCF_010672085.1 Okeania sp. SIO3I5 | reverse complement strand
TGTTCGTCAGGGTTTTAATATGGCAACAGGTGATGTTCTGATTATTCTAGATTCTGACTTAACTGTTCACCCAAATGAGTTAACCAAATTTTTCGAGGCGATCGCTTCAGGTGATTGCCAATTAGCAAATGGATCGCGACTCACTCATTCAGTATCATTGAAAGCGATGCCATTGATCAATCAACTTGCAAATCGCTTTTTTGCTAAACTGCTATCAATCATATTGGGAGTTGAAATTAAGGATTCCCTTTGTGGAACTAAAGCTATTACCAAAGAAAACTATCTCCAGATAGTTGCTAATTGGCAACACTTTGGTAAATACTATCCTTTTGGAGATTTTGATTTGCTCATTGGGTGCAAAAAACTTGCCTTAACTATTAAGGATATTCCTGTAAAATATTTACCAAGAACTTATGGGCAATCAAATATTCAACATATCCAAGGCGGTTTCCAACTTTTAAATATGATTTTATATACTGCTTCAGAGGTTAGGAGGTGAAAAATTAATGCAATTTTTTTAGAAACTTTTAGTATCTATCTATAGCTCAGTTAACTGATAACTGATAACTGATAACTGAAATAATACTCATGCAGATAAATGACCAAATTCCCATGCCAGATCGGCCACAACCTATAGTAATTATCGGTGCTGGTGGCATTGTATCCGATGCCCACCTGCCAGCATATCAGATCGCTGGTTTTGAGGTAGCAGGAATTATTGATATCAAGCAGGAAAAAGCAGTCTCGCTAGCTCAGAAATTCTCCATTCCTAATGTTTACGCTAGTGTTGAACAAGCTGTAGCCGAGGCTCCAGCAAACGCCGTCTTTGATATCGCTGTACCAGCTTCAGCTTTGTTGGAACTGCTGCCAAAGTTTCCCCGAGGATCTGGAATATTGATCCAAAAGCCTATGGGGGAGGATCTAGCTCAGGCAAGTCAGGTTTTGAGTATCTGTCGCGAACGGCAGTATACTGCGGCGGTTAATTTTCAGTTGCGCACGGCACCGCCTGTGATAGCAGCTCGCAACTTGATCGAAGAAGGTCACCTGGGCGAGCTTCTCGACATTGAGATGCGGGTTACGGTTGACACCCCTTGGCATTTATGGGACTTCTTTGAAAAGTGCCAAA
>NZ_JAAHHT010000543.1 GCF_010672085.1 Okeania sp. SIO3I5 | reverse complement strand
ACTAACTCACATTCCCACTTTTGGCAGGTTTCATCAAATATTTTATGTAACTGCGGGAGTATTTCAGAGGCAATTACCTTTTTTCGGTACTTGGTGACAAATACTATATGAACAGTAAGAGAATAAACAGACCTAAAACCTTTGTTATAGTTGCTTGACATAACATAGCAGTAAATGTACAATCAAAATATGATAATTACTTATTGCTATAAAATCAAGCCCACTTGTGAACAGTCAGTCAAAATTGACTATTGGCTAGAGTTGCTCAGGAGGCATTGGAATTACGCTTTGGCTCAAAGACTAGACTGGTTAAATAGAACTAGGTGTCAATTAGACCGATGCTCAACAATGTCATGTCCTATCGGCGAGATTCCTGGCAAACCTGGTTATTATTTTCAACAATCAGCACTTAAACAAACAAAAATTCTCTTTCCAGAATACAAAGACATATATTCTGAAGTTCAACAAATTAACTTACAAAGGTTGGATAAAGCTTGGAAACGTTGGTTAGTTCCAGATCAAACAGGCAAGAGATTTGGTAGACCAAGATTTAAGAAGCCTGGCAAATTAAGATCATTCTGTTTTAGTAGAGTTAATCATCCTAAAGCAGTAGTTAAATTTAATGGTAAGCAAATTATTATTAGCAGGTTTGGCGCTATTCCAGTAATAGTTCATAGACCTATCCCCGAAGGTTTTAATATTAAAACTGCAACTATAACAAAGAAAGCTGACGGTTCCGCAAGTGAGTTTTAGTTTGGAAGATAAGTCTGTCCCTAATCTAATCTCTACAGATAATATAAAAACTGCTGTGGGTATTGATGTAGGTTTGAAAGAGTTTTTAACTACTAATACTGGAGAAACTGTTCCTGTTCCAAATTTTTATAGAAAAGCACAATCGAATTTAGCCAGAAAGCAAGGTCAAGCAGATAGAAAAGAAATTGGTTCTAATAACTGGAAAAAGGCACTTTGATAATTAATAATTAATAATTAATAATTAACAATTAATAATTATAAGAATTTAATTTAACTCAATAAACTTCTAATAATTAATAATTATTAATTATTATTAATTATTATATTCCTTCTTTCATTATTAATTATTCATTATTAATTATTCATTGAATACATATTGCTAGGCAAAGAGAAGATTT
>NZ_JAAHHT010000542.1 GCF_010672085.1 Okeania sp. SIO3I5 | reverse complement strand
AAGAAAAATTGTGCCTCCTCTGGGTGGGGTAGATATTAGCCCAATTATTTGGGTAGGTATTTTCAGCTTGCTGCGAGAGATGCTTTTAGGTCAGCAAGGTTTATTGAAAATGATGCTGTAGCTAAAAGCCAAGTTATCTCCAAAATCTGAATTATAAAAGTTGGACGAGAGCTTGAAAACCATGTCGCCGCTTCCCATGGATGAAAAGCTCTCCGCGCGACTTTAGTTGCCTGTAAAAATACCCTAATCTTTCTTGGCATTTCTTAAGTTAATTATGCTATACAATATAGATAGCATAAGGAAAAAAGGTAGGTCGAGCCAAAATGATAATTTATGAGTTCAAAGCCAAAGCTAAACCTGAGCAATATAAAGCAATAGATGAGGCCGTTCGGACATCTCAATTTATTCAAAATAAATGCTTGAGATATTGGATGGACAATAAAGGGGTAAGTAAATACGACCTTAATAAATATTGCAAGGTATTAGCTCAAAAGTTCACATTTGCTTACGAACTCAACTCAATGGCTCGACAATCGGCTGCGGAAAGAGCTTGGTCTTCAATATCTAGATTTTACGATAACTGCAAAAAACAGGTTAAGGGAAAGAAGGGTTATCCTAAGTTTAAGAAGCACTCTCGTTCTGTAGAGTATAAAACTTCTGGTTGGAAACTGTCAGAAAATAGGAAGGCAATTACTTTCTCAGATAAGAAAAATATAGGTACTTTAAAGCTGAAGGGTACTTATGATTTAAACTACTATCAACTAAAGCAAATAAAACGAGTAAGATTACTAAAACGTGCTGACGGTTCCCGATGTTCAATTTGCTATTCAAGTAGACATAAAGATTGAGACTAAACCAACAGGGAACGCAGTAGGTTTAGACGTCGGAATCAAGTATTTCTTGGCTGATAGTAATGGTAATACCGTAGAGAACCCACAGTTTTATAGAAAGTCGGAAAAGCAGTTAAATAGAGCAAATCGTCAAAAATCTAAGAAGTACAAGAAAGGTAGAAAACCACAGTCACACAACTACCATAAAGCTAGGAATAGATATGCACGAAAGCATTTAAGAGAGGGACGTTGCATGCAACGTCCGTACAGGCAGCGTAGAGAGTACGCGAAGAGAGTAGCGTACTGCGTAGTTCAATCTAAT
>NZ_JAAHHT010000541.1 GCF_010672085.1 Okeania sp. SIO3I5 | reverse complement strand
GAAGTGAGAGAAAAAACACTTGTTACTATTAGCATCTCTGATAATGGTATGGGGATGAATGAAGAAGTACAGGAACAAATATTTGACCCTTTATTTACTACAAAACCTGTAGGTAAAGGCACTGGTATTGGGTTAACAATTAGTTATCAAATTGTGGTAGAAAAACATGGCGGTAGTATTTTTTATAATTCTAAATTACGAGAGGGAAGTAAGTTTGTAATTGAGATTCCTATTCACGAAGAGCAATCTGAAACACGTCTAGAGAAAGCCGAACGGCAAGCCGAAAAATTGGCAGCAGATTTGCGGGAATTAGGCATAGATCCAGACCAAAATGCGATTGTAAAAATTGCGCTTAAACAAGCAGATGAAATAGTAAAATTAAATTCTGCATTGCAAAAGTCAGAAGCAAGAGAGAGAGAAAAATCGACTGAAGCAAGGGAGAGAGAAAAATCGGCTGAATTAGAAGAAACACTAAGAAAATTAGAATTCGCTAAAACACAATTAATCAAAAGTGAACAAACGTCAAGGGACGGGCAGTTAATAGTAGGTATTGCCCCTGAAATTAAGAACCAGATTAATTTTATATATGCCAAGATTCCCGCTGTAAATACTTACTTCAATGACCTAATGAAGTTGATTAAACTATATCAAAAATATTACAATCTATCTGTGGCAGAGATTCAACAGGAAATTGAAGAAATTGAAGAAATAGAGATATAATTTCTTATGGAAGACTTATCTAAACTTTTAAAATCTATCAAGATAGGTGCAAATCGCATTCGTGAAATTGTCTGGTCATTACGCTATTTTTCTCGCATTGATTATGAAGAAATGTATTTAGTTAATATTCACGAGAACATAGATAACATTTTACCAATACTTAATCATCGACTTTTTATATATGGGCAAAAGATTAGTTTAATTAAGGAATATGGTAATGTACCTCTGATAGATTGTTATGTGGGTAAATTAAACCAAGTATTTATGAAGATCCTGGAAAATGCAATTGATGCTCTGGAAGAAGCACAAGCAAAAGGGAAATTTTCTCAATCAAATGAATCGGAAATTCCCACAATTAAAATTAAAACAGAAGTGAGAGAAAAAACACTTTTTACTATTAGCATCTCTGATAATGGTATGGGTATGACAGAAGAAGT
>NZ_JAAHHT010000540.1 GCF_010672085.1 Okeania sp. SIO3I5 | reverse complement strand
TTGAAAGAAAATTATCTTACCACAGTTTAGAAATTCTACTGTTGGGTTTCCTACGTCAACCCAACCTACAAACTTCTTCCTTTTTCACGACACAGCAAAACCCGAATATTGCCGCTTGTAAGGTGCAAGAAAAGCCAGAACAATATCTGATTTTGGCACCCCTAAATCTAATAATTAATTAGCAATACCAATTTCTGTACCATCATGTTGTATCCAGATTTTTTCATCTTTAATATCTATTTGCAACACACAACCCCGTACTCGTCTATTGCCATGCCAACCTACATTTAAAAGTTGATAATGGTCTCTTTCTTCGTCAAAAAAAACTTGTACTTCTATCTCTCCATAATATCATGTCCGGATAATCAGTGATAAAAAAAACTTTCTTCTTTTTATACTTTCTTCTCCTCTCTTCCCTCCTGACTCCTGTCTCCAGTATCGAGTCTCCTCCCTCATTTATTTATAACTATTCAACCGGACATGATATAAGATGGTTTGTATTGACTATATTCAGTAATAATATTTTTGACATAACTCCTATATTTGATTAATTTTTCCATTCTAAAATTACCTCATTTTTAGGATTATACACAATCAATTTTATCTGATTCTCTGCAACTGCTACTTGAGTAAATACAAGGGTAAAAAAAAGCTTCATAAGTATCTTCAGAAACAGCTAAATATAGAACTCTTTCCGGTTCAATTCTTCTTAATACCTTTGGGTAGTTAATAAATTGCCCCAAAGCATTACAGCGGTTTTCATTTAAGTAGACTACAGTAGGGGCGAATGGCATTCGCCCTTACAGGGTTTTGGTTATGACAGTGTGGTTCATCAATCTGAAAAGTGCTGTATGAAATTCTGAAACTAGAGATTGTCAAATAAAACTTTTGATTTCAACGGCAATTTTTCTGCCATCTTTTTCAGCACCAACAATTCTTTCAGCACCTAAATCAACATACAAATCAACTCCACCAAATTCTAAGTAAAGAGGGTCATCAGTAATAACCCAATTTTCTTTGATTAAGGCATTTTTTACAGCATCATGGAAAATATCTTTAGCAGCCATAACTTACTACAACTTTAACACTTGATATTGTACACCTGTTTCAAAAATTCTTACCCCTCCACCTTCAGCAACAGTTTGTCTTAAAGCTTCAGCATTACTAACAGTAACA
>NZ_JAAHHT010000054.1:27972-45689 GCF_010672085.1 Okeania sp. SIO3I5 | reverse complement strand
ACACTCTTGTATTCAACTGGATTTGATATTACTCCTTACTCCTTACTCCTTACTCCTTACTCATTACTCATTACTCATTACTCATTACTCCTCAGTAATACGATAACTAATTACCCGGATTCTATATCATATCATGTCCGCTGGTATCGTTTGTGTAAAAGTTAGAGTGAATATCTACAGGAAATTTAAGTTTTTTTTCTTGCTCTTAAGTATTCCTGCCAGTTAATTGTTCCCAGTTAAGTGTTCCCTGTTCCCTACCTTTGCTATACAATACCGATGCTACCGGACATGATATAACCAAGCATTAACGAAATATAAGTTCACCATTTCTACTGACTACTACAAAGAGTAAAAAGACTTTTTCAGCAAACCCTAATTAGTATTATACTCAACACCAGAAAAATTCAGCAAAACTACGAGCTACATTTTTAACTTGCCTGAATTATATTTAATATGGAAGTGCTTTAAATTCTCACCTATTACATAATCCCATAACTAAGACATTCAAGAGTAAAATTATTACTTTTTGCTTATAGAAAACTAATCATGGTTACTATCTACTATGAGGTTGTATCTACCAATAATATCATGTCCGCTGGTGTAAACCGGCACAGGCAAGATGCCTATTCCACAAGGTTCAGATCTAGAGGAAATTTAAGTTGTTTCGGGGTTAATACCCTTAATTACAAGATAAATCAAGCTTTCATCCCAAATTTATGAATTCTAAATTCGCGCATTCTCGCATTCTGAATTCTTACCCTTTTACAATACCGATGCTACCGGACATGATATAACCACCCTCTAGGAGAAAGAAAAATGTTAACCGTAACTAATCACATTAATCATAAATCAGACAACCCTAATTTTTCATTCCAAAATCTTGTTTTTCTTGATTCACAAATTGATGATTATCAATTCTTAATTTCCGGAATTTATGCAGGAATAGATGTAGTTGTTATTCCCCAAAATCAAGACGGAATAAAAGTTATTACAACGACTCTAGAAAAATATATAAACTCTCAGCAAAAATTAGATGCAATTCACATATTTTCCCATGGTAGTCCTGGTAGTTTAAAATTAGGAAATATATTTCTCAATCAAGACACTATTAAACTGTATAAAAATCAAATTCAAAAATGGCAAAGATCACTAAACATAACAGCAGATATCTTACTTTATGGTTGCAATATTGCAGCCGGAATCGGTGAAAATTTTGTCCAGAAATTACATCAACTAACTAAAGCAAATATTGCAGCTTCAGTTAATCTTATAGGTGCTTATCCTGGAGATTGGAAATTAGAATTTACCACCGGAAAAATTACAGCTCCTCAAGTATTAAAACCAGAAATCATGGCTAGTTATAATGGTAATTTTGCTACTATAACTGGCGATAGCTTAGATAACTTACTCAACGGTACATCAGATAATGATTCTATTAATAGCTTCGGTGGTAACGATACCATAAATGGCGGTGATGGTAATGATACCCTAGGTGGAGGTGCTGGGAACGACCAACTTAACGGTGATGCAGGTAATGACTCTCTAACTGGTTGGATAGGTAATGACATTATTGATGGAGGTGATGGTTTCGACACTCTCCAAGGTGGAGATGATGCTGACACTCTCAATGGTGGCAATGATGCGGATACACTCAAAGGAGGTACAGGAAATGACCAACTTAATGGTGATAGTGGGGACGACTTTATCCAAGGTCAGGCAGATGATGACGAACTTAACGGCGGTGATGGTCAAGATACAGTTGGTGGGGGTAATGGTAATGATATTGTCAACGGCAATGCAGGTAATGACTCCCTAACTGGTTGGTTGGGTGATGATACTCTGACAGGTGGTACGGGAAATGACGTTGTTAAAGGTGGTGATGGTCTGGATATTCTCAATGGCGAACAAGGAACAGATACTTTAACAGGTGGTAGTAATAGCGATCGCTTTATCTTTGATATTGGCAGTCAATTTAACCTGACTGATATTGGTTCGGATATTATTACAGACTTCAATAGTGCTGAGTCAGACAAAATAGTTTTATCTAAAACTACCTTTACCAGTTTAGCTAGTGTAGCTGGGGATGGTTTCAGTGTGGCAGGAGAATTCGCCGTTGTTGACACTGATGCAGCAGTAGCTACTAGCAGCGCTAAGATAGTTTATAATTCTACTAATGGTCAACTTTTCTACAACCCTAATGGTGCAACTAGCGGTTTCGGTGATGGAGGTCTGTTTGCAACTTTAGAAAATCAAGCAAACTTGCAAGCTGAAGATTTTGTATTAACATCTAATTCAACTCCTACACCTACTCCTGTTCCTGCTGAAATTACAAGTAGTGTCATTAAATTTACTCCCTCAGATACTGAAGCAGAGATAGCTGCTAAAGGCGGACCTAGTATTGAAATTGGCACTCAAACTATTTATATCGGTACTTGGCAAAGGTCGAGTAATAATCAAGACCCTATTATTGCTAGTTTCGACGACACTAACCCTGCTAATAACTGGGTAAGAACAGATTATGAAAGCACGGGAGCAGATAGTCGTGGGCGTGGTTTATTTTGGGATGGAGACGACTTATATGCAGTTTTCAGTACCGATGGTACTCAAGGAAGTGCAAGTGAAGACTTTCGACGTGCTGCCAGTGATGCCACACAGTCTTGGTTACGCAGTTATGGTCAAGGTGGTGGTCGGAAGGTAAGTGTTGTTGCCAGAATAGATGAAGTAACAGGAGAAATGACAGATGCCGCATTTTTATCAGCAGTATTGAATAGCGGCAATAGTAATACTTTGACAGTTACCGATCTATCTATTAACTCTAATAATAATTTAGTTGTGGAAGCTGATGCTTTCTTTGGACCACGTAACCCTGATGGTAGTCGGATGACTCATGTAGATACAAGTTTGGGTTCACCCTTTGATTATACGGTGGAAATAACTCAGAGTTTAGATGAAGTGATTAGCACTGCTGCTGTTGGTTGGGAATAATATCAAATCTGCTGGCAATGGAAGTGTTATAAGAAACCGGGTTTGTTGGAGGTTAATGTTATTATGGTGGCATTAAATACAAACCCGGTTTCTCTGCTTTTTGACAACGATACTACTGCCGTGTCAAGTTTGAAAATGTGGATTAAAAAACCTAACCCCCCAACCCCCTTCCCTGCAAGGGAAGGGGGAACTCTCCCTCTCCTTGCAGGAGAGGGGTAGGGGCAGGGGGGAGAGGTCTTCCCTCGTTGCTCGCTCCTAACACACTATTTTCAGCTTGACGACTTCTCCCTTCTCCTTGCAGGAGAGGGGTAGGGGGAGAGGTCTTCCGGTTAGAGTCAATATTACTTAATATCTCCAGAAATTCTTTGATAATTAAATCCGGTTCTAGAAAACACCTAAGATCATCGTAATGTTTAATAATATCAATATTAGTATTTTGTAAAAAGCGATCGCTATTTTTTTCTGTCTGACTACCTACCCCATTATTTAATCCTTTTGTGGATTTAATATATTCGTATGGCTTTGTTGCATGAAAGTGCTATAAGCATTATAAAATAAGGGTTTATCAAGAAAAATTATTAATGAGAAAGTATTTCCCTGTAAGGGTTTCAGGATATTAGTGCAGCAAAGCCTATTCGTATTCATAACCATAAACCTTTGCTATCTCCTGATAAGAACATCTCCCCTGCCAACATTCCCGGAAGATAATCTCTTGTACATTTGTAAAATTACTGTCTTTATCTAAGACAAATCCTACTATATCCAAGGCATCATCTACATTCATTGCTATACTTTATCTACCCAAACAATGTTTAACAAAAAGGCCATACTAATAAATACATAAAAAAATATAAACTGGTTACTTTTTAACACTTTTTATCATTGACAAATTCCTCTCATGCAAATATCATAACTTTTAGTAATATAAGCAATTTGTATCAACTTTTTAAGTGTAAAAAATCATCAATTATTCTGAGGAATCTACCAAGTCTATGCCAGATGATATTAATAATTTAAATGATTTAACGGGTGTTAATTTAGAAATAACTAATACTATTATACCAGAGATAGATATTAATGGATTATTAATATTTACTCCTAGTGCTGAATCATTATCTGTTCCAATTATACAGCTAAATAATTTAGATAGTATTATTGTATCTCAAGACCCACCAATTTATGAACCAACAGTAGATATTTCTACAGATGAATCAGTAGATACTTTGACTGGCGAGGCGATCGTACAGGTGATTAATCAAGCCGTATTTGAAGGACATGAGTATTTACAGGAATTTGCAGCAAATCCAGAATTTGAGGCAAAGATGGATTTGGCCTTTGGGGAAAATTGGGACAAAGAAGCCAATATTAGTCTGCCAGCGATCGAGGTTATTTCATCTGTAGAGATTAATGGAGCCAATGGTGCATTTGCTGAAGCAACTGATACTGTTTATCTATCCAAAGAATTTTTAGCCCAAAACTTGGAGAATATTGGGGAAGTAACAGATGTTTGGTTAGAGGAGTTTGGACATTCTATTGATTCGCAGATAAATATTGTTGATGCGCTTGGAGATGAAGGAGAAATTTTCAGTGCTGTAGCGCAAGGAAAGGATTTGAGTGAGGCGGATATTGAGGTGTTGAAGGGTGAAAATGATAAGGCATTTTTAGAAATAGATGGGGAAGAAGTAGGGATTGAAATGAGACAAAAGTGGAAACTTGAAGCATATAAAAATGCTCGTAATAATGATAACCTGTGGGATAAACCTAATAAAACACTCAACGGTTATTTTGAACAACCTGATGGTGCAGATGGTATATACATAAATTGGAAACAAGGTTCACCTTTTCCGAAGAATACTAACAAAAATAATTTTGCCCTTCAGGGAACTACCAAAGCCAAATTTAAAGCTAACCAAACCTATGTATTTAATCTTGACGCAGATGATGATAGTTTTCTTTCATTAGGTGTTAAAGCTCCAGGAGCAAAATCAAAAACTGAGTGGATAACACCTGTTAATGAAGAAGGTCAAGGAATTTGGGAAAGCTTTGAAGATGGAGAGTCTAAACAGTATGCTTTTACTCCTAGTAAGAGTGGTAATTATGATGTTTGGTTTTCATATGTAGAAGATAAACGTAATGCCTTTGTTGATATTTCTTGGGAAAAAGCCAAAAATGAACCTGCAACTGATCCTGGGAGTAGTCTTAGATCAGCCTACAATATCGGAAAACTAGGTAGTAAAACTCGCAGCTTTAATGAATTTGTCGGCAGTGTAGATAGAGAAGATTATTATCGTTTTAATTTGCCAAAAACCAGTGATTTTTCTTTATTAATGAGCGGTTTGAGTGATTCTGCAAAGGTGGAATTAATTTATGATTTTAACAATAATAATCAAGTAGATTCTGGAGATGTTTTATTTAGAGATTCTGGTTCTAGGGATGCAGATATTTATTCTACTCTCGGAAAAGGTAATTATTTTGTCCGAGTTTTAACTGACAGTAGATATGATAATACCAGATATACTCTACAGATGCAAGCCACACCAACTCCACCTAATACAAAAAGAGACCCTGGTAGTAGTCTCAAAACAACATACAATATCGGAAAATTAGGTAGTAAAACTCGCAACTTTAATGAATTTGTCGGCAGTGTAGATAGAGAAGATTATTATCGTTTTAATTTGCCAAAAACCAGTGATTTTTCTTTATTAATGAGCGGTTTGAGTGATTCTGCAAAGGTGGAATTAATTTATGATTTTAACAATAATAATCAAGTAGATTCTGGAGATGTTTTATTTAGAGATTCTGGTTCTAGGGATGCAGATATTTATTCTACTCTCGGAAAAGGTAATTATTTTGTCCGAGTTTTAACTGACAGTAGATATGATAATACCAGATATACTCTACAGATGCAAGCCACACCAACTCCACCTAATACAAAAAGAGACCCTGGTAGTAGTCTCAAAACAACATACAATATCGGAAAATTAGGTAGTAAAACTCGCAACTTTAATGAATTTGTCGGCAGTGTAGATAGAGAAGATTATTATCGTTTTAATTTGCCAAAAACCAGTGATTTTTCCCTGTCAATGAGCGGTTTGAGTGATTTTGCAAAGGTAGAATTAATTTATGATTTTAACAATAATAATCAAGTAGATTCTGGAGATGTTTTATTTAGAGATTCTGGTTCTAGAGATGCAGATATTTATTCTACTCTCGGAAAAGGTAATTATTTTGTCCGGGTTTTAACTGACAGTAGATATGATAATACCAGATATACTCTACAGATGCAAGCCACACCAACTCCACCTAATACAAAAAGAGACCCTGGTAGTAGTCTCAAAACAGCATACAATATCGGAAAATTAGGTAGTAAAACTCGCAACTTTAATGAATTTGTCGGCAGTGTAGATAGAGAAGATTATTATCGTTTTAATTTGTCAAAAACCAGTGATTTTTCTTTATTAATGAGCGGTTTGAGTGATTATGCAAAAGTGGAATTAATTTATGATTCTAACAATAATAATCAATTAGACTCTAGAGATGTTGTATTTAGAGATTCTGGTTCTAGGGATGCAGATATTTATCGTACTCTTGGAAAAGGCAATTATTTTGTCCGAGTTTTAACTGACCGTAGCTACGATAATACTAACTATACTCTAAGCTTATCAGCAAGTAGCTAGTATATGAAAACAAGATTTTATGTTGTTTTTGCTCGCTCATTTTAACACTACATATCGACACATGAAAATAGCGATCGCTCTTGTAGTGAGGAGTGTCACTATCGAAGAACCAAGCATCGACCTCCAAAAAGAACAACCGACTCTTTTTGTTGCGGGTGGCAGGTGGCAGGTTATTCACCAAATCATCGAGCCCCTTTGCTTGAGGGGGCGGTGGGTAGCGATCGCCTCCAAAATTTAGTTCTTTTTCTTTCTGACTTCTTCCTTTTCCTTAGCACCAACACTTGCGACAGGAGTATCAACTTCAGAAATAGCACACAGACAAGGATCATGCCATAAGATTAATCCGTGTATCCGTGCCCGAATCTGTGTCTAGCAATTCTCACCCCTTAACAGCAACCTGATCTCCTACCTCAACACTTGCCACAGGAGTATCAGCTTCAGAAATAGCACAGAGACAAGGATCATGCCATAAGATTAATCCGTGTATCCGTGCCCGAATCTGTGTCTAGCAATTCTCATGCCTTAACAGCAACCTGATCTCCTACCTCAACACTTGCCACAGGAGTATCAGTTTCAGAAATAGCACAGAGACAAGGATCATGCCAAATGATTAATCCGTGTATCCGTGCCCGAATCTGTGTCTAGCAATTCTCATGCCTTAACAGCAACCTGATCTCCTACCTCAACACTTGCCACAGGAGTATCAGTTTCAGAAATAGCACAGAGACAAGGATCATGCCAAATGATTAATCCGTGTATCCGTGCCCGAATCTGTGTCTAGCAATTCTCATGCCTTAACAGCAACCTGATCTCCTACCTCAACACTTGCCACAGGAGTATCAGTTTCAGAAATAGCACAGAGACAAGGATCATGCCAAATGATTAATCCGTGTATCCGTGCCCGAATCTGTGTCTAGCAATTCTCATGCCTTAACAGCAACCTGATCTCCTACCTCAACACTTGCCACAGGAGTATCAGTTTCAGAAATAGCACAGAGACAAGGATCATGCCAAATGATTAATCCGTGTATCCGTGCCCGAATCTGTGTCTAGCAATTCTCATGCCTTAACAGCAACCTGATCTCCTACATCAACACTTGCGACAGGAGTATCAGTTTCAGAAGGAGGCACAACTTGATAAAACTTCGGCAAATATTCAGACCAATTACCCAAAATTGCCTTTGCCTTTCCACTACCAGTCTTTTCAACGTGTAACGAAATCAACTCCCGCAACTGCGCCTCACCTGCAGGTGTAGACACACGCTGAATAGAAACAATTTCATTATTCACCCTGGCCGGAAAATCACCATCCTCATCCAAGAAATAAGCAATTCCTCCAGTCATACCAGCAGCAACATTAAACCCTATACGGGAATATTTGTTTGCTTTTTAGCTAAAATTGCCACATATTCTAGAGATTTACCATTAAAAAAACGACGATGGAGATAGGATTCTGTGCAATGTATTTTTAAGTAACCTTTTTCCACTGCCTGACGGTAAAAATTGACAAATTCTGGACAATTATCCTCACATTCGTAACTGGTTTTTGCCACATTGAATAACACCAAACCTTGATTTTTAATTAAGTTCATCCCTGTTGCAAAAGCTTTTACAGGAATATGACCTTCGCTCAATGCAGAACAACAAACAAAACCATTTAACTTTTTCTCGTTCAGAAAATCGTGAGTTGATTTTGATAATTGAGTCAAATCTTCCACAAAATAATTTTCATACACTCCCGGAGAATCTCTTCGAGTAGCTTCCGCAGTTTCGGGAACTATGTCAATACCAATAATAGATGTTACTCCCAGTTCGACAACTGCTTTACCAAATAACCCGCTACCCGCTCCTAATTCTAATAGTTTCAAATCTTTGACAGATTCACCACTATTTTTTAAATTTTCAGTTAGAAGAGTAGCCATAACTTCAGGCGATCGATAGTGGAGTTTCTCTAAAGCTAAATAGTTATAAAGTCCAGGAATGCTATAAACTTCTGCATAATTATGGAGTTTTAACCGACGCTCTCGCCCATTTTCTGTAATGAAAAAATATTCCTCATTAATGGATAAATTCTCAATGTTATCGGGCAAACGAATTTGAAAGTTAGTTGACATTTTGTTTAGTAATAATGACTCTATAGCAATCCTAAATGATTTGTGAAAAAACTGTTTAGTATAACCCTGAGGCAAGTGCTTCGAGTTTAGACGAACAAACATTCGTTGTCTTTAGCTTTCTACATATTACTTTTAGTAAAGTTTCAATTCCCACACCTTGATGGCGGAGTGGCTCCAGGGTTGATCTATCAAGAGAGCGCAAGTCTTCAGGAAGTTGGACTCGTTCTCGATAGACATCTCTGTGTGAAGAATTTAAGTAGACATGAATTGGATGGAAGATAAGCACTTTCAGTCCTGGCTCCGACAAATCTAAAAATTCTGCTGACTTCAGACTTAACTGACGTTCTAAGTGCAGGTTATCAGTCCACCAAGCTGGTATTCGCAGGAGAACTCCATAAGCTCTGTTGATTTCAAGATTTGCATGAAAAGGTAAAAAGATCGAAGAATCATACATGACTCCCTTCTTTGGCAAAAGATCGTACAACCCATAGTCCCAAAACATTCTGTGAGAACGAAATCCTTTCGTATTTGGAAAATCAAACAGAAGTTCGTCAATCAGCTTTTCTGCTTCAGGTGTCACACCTCCACAAGTTCTGAAGTCAGGGTGAATTGCTGTTTCAATAAAGTCAGGAATGCCAAACCCAACCTTATTTGTGAAAAACATCGTGGCTTCTAAATCGTAGTCGGCAAGTATGCTGCACACATACTCTAGTACGAAATCAGGAGCCCAGTCTGTATCAAACGTAAGTGCAACTGTCATAAGGTGATTATCAAAAATGAATTTACCAGCGGAATTGAGTAAGTTATTGAGATTGTGTAACTGTAAGGAAATTAATTGGAATGACTATAACTCTTACTTAAGGGTTAATACAGAAATCACTCTGCCAATAGCTCATTGGTTTAACCCAAAAATGCTTGGCATAACCTTCACTCACTGCTTCACTACTTTCTCTATAAAGGAGAGATGGAGAATTGTCAACCACATAAAATGTATGACTTTGCTCATCTTGATAGATTGGATTTTCTATTTTAGTTGCACGAGTACCTTGAATTGCTCTACCAGTATCTGCTGCTGCATCAACGATCCAACCTGTAGATTTCATGGAATCAAGCATTTTCAAAGTAACAATGGGTGCATCTCCTTCAGCAATTTCTACTGTATTGATAAAAATATCATAATCTTTAAATTCTTGCTGCATTAAATCAATGTTACTCCGACGGCGTAATAAAGGCTCAATTCCTTGACTTGCCAGATATTTCAAGACTCCAAAAGCCACATTCCCTGAACCAAATACTGCTACTTTATCATTCTGAGTAATGCCTCCTCGCAACATCATCGCTTGCATCATTGAGGCATAACCTGCCAATATACTATTTTTATGGGTAATATCTCTGGGAATATTCAGAGTTTCTGTTTTTCCTTGAGTAACGCGAATAGAGATGCGATTCGTAACATCAAATAGTCGGATATTTTTGGGTTCAGCGCAGTATTCTCTAAAATGTCTTCCTGATGCACCAAAGGGATGAATCCAACCTACAAGAGCTTTATTTTCTTTAAAGTATTGATAATCTTGGGGTTGGGGAACTTTAATGCAGTAAATTACATCTGCCCAAGCAAATAGACTTTCGCGAGAATAACCACCACCTTCTCCATAAGCTGCATCTGGAATATCTAAAGTTTCCCCATAACCTTGTTCAAATCTACGTTCGTCTTCTGGACTACAGTAGGATAAATGTTGGGGTAATAAACCGATTCTTTTTTCGTTAGAGTAACTGGGTTTAATATAGGCAATTTTCATTGGTTGTTCTCCAATTATTAAAATTCTGGGTGAGGATTTATATTATCAGGACTTACGCAAATTCTGGGAGAATACGCTTCGGACAATTTTCTCGTAACCAGATATAGTGAAAACGTTTATTTTTGATTGTGATAAAAGATTTGGTTTGAGTTATAGTCATTTAATTTTTCCTCAACTAAGGTTTACTGAATTAATTCCAAGGAGAAAATTCTGGCTGTTTCAAAAGTTGTCGTCTAATATTATTTGCCTTTTCGTGTATTTCTGCATAACTATTTCCTACTAAATTTACTGCTGCTAAAGTAAAACCACTAGCACTAATTTCAGTTATTTCCTGTTCAGAATTTGCCCTAATTTCCAGATTATCAAATTGATTAGCTAATTCAAAATCAAATAAATTTTTAGCAATATCTTTAGCAAAAGTAGTCATATAAAATATGCCTCCAAATAATCCGTTTAGAGTAGGAGTTTTAGGTCTACTCCCCATGGCAATTGAAATTAGAGCAGTATAAGGATCGCCTTGATTTAAGCATTGACGATATAGAGACGCAGATATAGGTATCATCCGCCCATTAATTTCCATAACTTTAATCTCTGCTTTGTTGCTAACGAAAAATTCTACATCAATAAATTGATTATCAAACCCATACTCTATTAATTTTTGAACAATTTTTTTGTACCCTTGATTAAGTTTTTCTTGAATAGAACGGGGTAAAGTTGAGGGAAACGCATAATCAGCAAAACATTCTGGTTGAGTAGAATAGTAATGATTATCAGAAATTCCCCAGATTAATATTTCTCCATTACTGACACAACCATCCACACAACATTTATGGGGAAAGTCAATATATTCCTCAATTAAAATTGAACTGCTGTTAATCAGTGAATATTTTTAAGAGTCTAAATAAGCTTCTAAAAAAGGTTGCAAATAATTCAGATTATCTATCACAAATTCTTTGTAAAATGCGATTTTATTTTCAGCTTATTGAGTATTATTAACCTTAAAAATTGATGATGAGCAAGCACCCGTACAAGGTTTAATTATCCAAGGAAAAGGAATATCTATTTCCTGAATATATTCAAATAAATTATTTTCCTTTTCTAACAAACAAATTGCATATTTACTAGATGGAAAATCAATCTTTTGATGTGTGTAATATTTATGCAAACATAAAAAAGAAGATTCAATACTAGGACCTCTTCAACAATGAATAATGAATAATGAATAATTACCTCTCCTTGAAAAGAAGAGGATTGACTCGAAGGAAAATTTTTATTTATTATCCCCTTAAAAGGGGAGGCTTTAAACCAAAATTTTTCGGTAAATGTGCAAATTCTTGACTTAATTGTGCTTGTAATAAACTAGGAATATCGCGAGTTGCTAATACTACTTTAATATCATGCTGCTGAATATATTAACGACACTCTGCCAAGAATTTTATTGGCTCAAAATTCTGACTAAAACCACTTAATTCTAGGGGCGCATCCAGAAAATGAAATTCATACTTTTCTGCTTCAGGTATAGTTTGACAGTTAAAGTAATCTATTTGTCTAGGACATATTACTAAAATGGGAATAGGTTCCATAACATTTTCATTGTAATTAGGAGCATGACAAACGGAAATCGCCCCTACAGTAGTCTACCCAAATGAAAACCGATGTAATGTTATTATGGCGGCATTGAATACAAACCCGGTTTCTCTGCTTTTTGACACCAATACAACTAGATTTGTTGGAGGTTAATATTATTATGACGGCATTGAATACAAACCCGGTTTCTCTGCTTTTTGACACCAATACAACCAGATTTGTTGGAGGTTAATATTATTGGGCAGCATCTAGTACGAACTCGGTTTCTCTGCTTTTTAGCCTTGGTGATGCGTGGCTATAATTTTTCTGAGATTCTAGAAACTGGGTTTGTATTAATGCCGATACATACTGATATCTGTCTCGAACAAACCCGGTTGCTTATAACAGCCTCGCCATTATTTCATAGCTTGGTTCACCAACGCCCTTTTTTCTTAATTCTTGTAGTTCTGACATAATTTTTGTTCCTTCAAATTATTTTGATCAAAGGCTTTATTGTATATACCTTATAGCAGTTTGATAAATATTTGCTACAAATCTTTTACTTGTTGCCTATTCACTGTTTTAAGTTACCTATTTCCTGTTTTATGTTGCCTATTAACTGTTTTATGTTGCCTATTCCCTATTTTAAGTTACCTATTTCCTGTTTTATGTTGCCTATAACTAGAGTTTTGTAACATTAAACTTAATTTTCTCAGGCAAAAAAAAATTGATAGGAACCTCCAGGATTTTGGGTTGTTTAGAGATAGCGGTATATGTTAGGCTAGGCTATAAAATTTTTTTTTGCTAATTATAATCTTGGAGGTTTGAATGGTAGATATTTTATGGACTGGGAATGGTGATGGCTCATCCTGGAATGATGCAGCTAACTGGGACACCAGGGTTCCTACAGCAGCAGATAATGTTACCATTAATGGTTTTGCTAACGTAATTCTAAACACAGATGAACCAGTTACAACAGTCGCTTCACTAAACCTAAACGGAAGTGCGACTCTTACTAACTCAGGCCAACTAGATGTTACAACACTAAATTGGACGGGTGGAACATTTGCTGGTACTGGCACTATCAATATTCCAGCAACTACAGGTACTCTTAATATTAGCGGTACATCAGGTTTCAGGAGTTTAGATACAACTATCAACAATGCTGGTACTGCTACTTGGACAGGTACATTAGATATAGGTGGTAGCGGAACTTTCAATAACTCTGGGCAGTTTAATATCCAAAACTCCCAAGATTTTAATCCTGTATTCAATAATACAGGTACAGTAACTAAGTCAGCAGGTAATGGAACTGCAACTTTCGATGGTAATTTCGATAATAGCGGGACAGTAGATGTTCAAATAGGGACTGTTAGTCTGGATGGTTTTAGTACAAATAGCACCAACACTGGAACCTTGAATACAGCAGCTGGAGCAACTCTGGAAGTTACCCGTGGCACTTTAACTCTAAACCCTGGAACTAACTTCACTGGCACAGGATTAGTCAGACAATCTGGTGGTACTATTACTCTAGAAACTCTAGCAGCTACACCTGTGAATATTGCCAACTTTACCCAAGATGGCGGTACTTTCAATGGGGGTGGTGCCCTCAATATTACCGGTAATTTCAATTGGACAGATGGAACCCAGGGGGGTACAGGTGTTACCACTCTAGCTGCGGGGGCGATCGGCAGTATCAGTGGTACAGCTCAAAAAAGTCTTTTGGAACGTACCTTCAATAATCAAGGCACTATTACTTGGACTGGTACGGGCAATATCTCCACCGCAGATGGTTCTACTTTTAATAACACTGGTACATTCGATATTCAGAACTCTGAGTCATTTTTGGGTGACTTTGATGGTTCTAGCTCTTTCAATAATAGTGGTACAGTCACTAAATCAGTAGGTACAGGTGCTACTGATTTTGATGATAACGTCTTTAACAATACTGGTACAGTTAATGTGCAGACAGGTACTCTAATTGTTGGAGATGGAGGTGGCAGCAGCACTGGTACATTCAATACTGCTGCGGGTGCTACAGTAGAGTTTAACGATGGCACTAATACTCTTAACGACGGTGCAACCTTTACCGGGCCAGGTTTAGTTCAACTTACAGGAGGTACTCTCAACGTAGAAACTGCTCCTAACTCAGCAGTAGCTATACCTAACTTTGAACAAACTGGTGGTACTCTCAGTGGTGCAGGTAACTTGCGAGTAGCAGCGCCAACACCAGCACCAGGACAACCTCCTCAAACCAGCAGTTTCACTTGGAGTGGTGGTACTCAAACTGCTACAGGTACTACAACTATTGGGACTGGTACAACTGCCAATATTAGTGGCACAGCTCAGAAAAGTCTTTTGGAACGTACCTTCAATAATCAAGGTACTATTACTTGGACTGGTACGGGCAATATCTCGACCGCAGATGGTGCTACTTTCAATAACACTGGTACTGGTACGTTCGATATTCAAAACTCTGAGTCATTTTTGGGTGACTTTGATGGTTCTACCTCTTTCAACAATAGTGGTACTGTAACTAAAACAGTAGGTACAGGTGCTACTGATTTTGATGATAACCTCTTTAACAACACTGGTACTGTAGATACTCAAACAGGTTCAATTATTCTTGGTAATGGCGGTACTAGCACTGGTACATTCAATACTGCTGACGCTACGGTAGTAGAATTTGACGGTGGCATCCATAACTTAAATCAAGGGGCAGCTTTTACAGGTGGCGGTACAACCAGAGTTTCAGGAGGTACATTCAGTGTTGGTACTACTCCTACTGACACCATCAACGCGGTAAACTTTGAGCAGAGCGGCGGTACTGTTACAGGTCCAGGAAATCTGAATACCACAGATACTTTTGACTGGAGTGGCGGTACTCAAGGTGGTGTTGGTAGTACAACTATTGGCGCGACAGGTACTCTGAATATTAGTGGTAATGCTACCAAAACCATCAATGAACGTACCATTGATAATAACGGTACTACTAATTGGTCCGGTACTGGAAATATTTCTGCTGACAATGGAGCCATCTTTAACAATAACAGCACATTCAATATCTCAAATAACGCTACTTACGATGGTGAATTATTTTCGGATGCAGAACAATTTAACAATGCTGGTAGTGTTGTTAAAACTTCCCCTGGTGATACAGAATTTACCGACGTTGCATTTACCAACTCTGGCACGATAGAAGCTCAAGAGGGAGTTTTGTCAGTCATTAACGAGACCTTTGTTAGTGATGGTGGTACTATTACAGAAGTTAACGGTACTGTCGATCTAACTGAAACAGAGGTTATCGCTCCCAATACAGTTCCAACACTCGATGTTAATGCGGGATTAACTATAGAAGATGGTACAGCTCTACCAATCTTAAATACTAATCTGCAAATTACCGATGTGGAACAACCCCCAGAGGAAATTATTTACACTGTTAATACTCTTCCCACTGTAGGTAATTTGCTCTTAAACGGTACTCCTCTAGTTGTTGACAGCACCTTCACTCAAGCTAACATCAACGGTAGCGACTTGTTGTATCAAAACAACGATGGTGGTGGAGACGTTGGTGATAGTTTTGTCTTTACCGCAAGAGACGGAGCAGGTGGTGTAATTGGGCAAACTACATTCAATATTACTGTAACTCCTCCAGTCAACCAACCCCCAGTATTGTCAATTAATGGTGGAGTCAGTCTAGATGATGGTGCAAACGTAGCCATTTCCAACGCTGTATTAACAGTCACGGATCCTGACAATACATCAGTTGAAGTCACTTACACCGTCACCGAGTTACCAACTAACGGTCAGTTACTACTTGACGATACAGCATTAGCAGTCAATGGTACATTCACTCAAGCAGATATTAACACTGGTTTATTAACTTACACGAACACAGCAGGAGGAGGTGAAAGCAGCGATAACTTCACCTTTACAGTCAGCGATGGTGCAGGAGGAGAAATTGATGAAAGAGTCTTCAACATTGGAGTTAGCCAGGCTATTACTGGTACAAATGGCAGTGATGAATTATCAGAAGGTCCTGAGGACGATATTGTCAACGGTTTAGGAGGCAATGATAATATCAGCGGTCTTGGAGGAAACGATACACTGCGGGGCGGTGCCGGTAACGATGAACTTCTGGGCAACCGGGGTAACGATCGCATCAATGGAGGTGACGGCAATGACACTATCATTGGTGGCATTGGTCGCGATCGCCTTCTGGGAGTTGATGGCGATGATGTTTTAATCGGTGGTCCTGGTAACGATATTATGCTTGGTGGTAATGGTGCAGACATATTAGAAGGTCGTACAGGTCGCGATCGAATGAATGGAGGTCTCGGTCCAGATACTATGATTGGTGGCGCTAGTCGCGACTTATTCATCTTTAACACCAATACAGCATTTTCAACAGAAATAGGTGTCGATACCATCGTAGACTTTACTTCAGGAGAAGATTTAATTCTGCTTAACACGAAAACGTTTACAGCGTTGACTGCTGTTAATAGCGGTATTGATGCCAGTGAATTTGAAGTTGTTACTACTAATGCAGATGCTGCAACTAGCGACGCACTAATTACTTACAACTCTAGCACTGGTGCATTATTCTATAATGAAAATGAGGATGCACCTGGTTTCGGTAATGGCGCTCAATTTGCACTTCTAGAAAATACCCCTGTACTTGAAACAGCAGATTTTAGAGTGGTTTAGACCTCAAGGTTTCTGGCAAAGACAATGGATTCCACCTTGGTGAAGTTATATCAAATCCGGTAGCATTGATATAATTCAGGATTCGGGGAAAATAGTCAATATTGTAGGGGGGTTTTGCTCCACAATATGAAAAGCAGAGCTTTGCGCCAGCAAACTGCCGTTTTGCTAGTGCAAAGCTTCACTAACTGTTGTCGCCGATATGAAACGCCCCTACCGACAGTAGAATTATATTACTCCAAACAATTGAAAAGGGGCGATCGCTACCCATCGCCCCAAAAATTTAGTTCTTTTTCTTTCTTACTTCTTCCTTTTCCTTAGCACCAACACTTGCCACAAGAGTATCAGCTTCAGAAATAGCAAGGATACAAGGATAATGCCATAACATCAATCCGTGTATCCGTGCCCGAATCAGTGTCTAGCAATTCTCATGCCTTAACAGCAACCCAATCTCCTACCTCAACACTTGCCACAGTCGCATCAGCTTCAGAAATAGCAAGGAGACAAGGATAATGCCATAAAATCAATCCGTGTATCCGTGGCCGAATCCGTGTCTAGCAATTCTCACGCCTTAACAGCAACCCGATCACCTACCTCAACACTTGCCACAGTCGTATCAGCTTCAGAAATAGCAAGGATACAAAGATAATGCCATAAAATCAATCCGTGTATCCGTGGCCGAATCCGTGTCTAGCAATTCTCACGCCTTAACAGCAACCCGATCACCTACCTCAACACTTGCCACAGTCGTATCAGCTTCAGAAATAGCAAGGATACAAAGATAATGCCATAAAATCAATCCGTGTATCCGTGGCCGAATCCGTGTCTAGCAATTCTCACGCCTTAACAGCAACCCGATCACCTACCTCAAC
>NZ_JAAHHT010000054.1:0-27962 GCF_010672085.1 Okeania sp. SIO3I5 | reverse complement strand
AGTCGTATCAGCTTCAGAAATAGCAAGGATACAAAGATAATGCCATAAAATCAATCCGTGTATCCGTGGCCGAATCCGTGTCTAGCAATTCTCACGCCTTAACAGCAACCCGATCACCTACCTCAACACTTGCCATAGTCGTATCAGCTTCAGAAATAGCAAGGATACAAAGATAATGCCATAAAATCAATCCGTGTATCCGTGGCCGAATCCGTGTCTAGCAATTCTCACGCCTTAACAGCAACCCGATCACCTACCTCAACACTTGCCATAGTCGTATCAGCTTCAGAAATAGCACGGAGACAAAGATAATGCCATAAAATCAATCCGTGTATCCGTGGCCGAATCCGTGTCTAGCAATTCTCACGCCTTAACAGCAACCCGATCACCTACCTCAACACTTGCGACAGTCGTATCAGCTTCAGAAATAGCAAGGATACAAAGATAATGCCATAAGCTCAATCCGTGTATCCGTGGCCGAATCCGTGTCTAGCCATTCTCACGCCTTAACAGCAACCCGATCACCTACCTCAACACTTGCCACAGTCGTATCAGCTTCAGAAATAGCAAGGATACAAGGATAATGTCATAAGCTCAATCCGTGTATCCGTGGCCGAATCCGTGTCTAGCCATTCTCACGCCTTAACAGCAACCTTACCTCCTGCCTCAACACTTGCCACAGGAGTCTCAGCTTCAGAAATAGCACACAGACAAAGATGACGCCATAAAATCAATCCGTGTATCCGTGGCCGAATCCGTGTCTAGCCATTCTCACGCCTTAACAGCAACCTTATCTCCTACCTCAACACTTGCGACAGGAGTCTCAGCTTCAGAAGGAGGCACAACTTGATAAAACTTCGGCAAATATTCAGACCAATTAGCCAAAATAGCCTTTGCCTTTGTACTACCAGTCTTTTCAACGTGTAACGAAATCAACTCTTTTAACTGTGCCTCACCTGTAGGTGTAGACACACGCTGAATAGAAACAATTTCATTATTCACCCTGGCCGGAAAATCACCATCCTCATCCAAGAAATAAGCAATTCCCCCAGTCATACCAGCACCCACATTACGACCCGCTTTACCCAAGCAGACAATAACGCCACCAGTCATATACTCACAAGCATGATCGCCAGCACCTTCAATAACTGCCTTACCCATAGAATTCCTGACAGCAAAACGTTCCCCTGCTTGACCATTAGCAAACAGAATACCACCAGTTGCACCATATAAACAAGTATTGCCAACAATCGCATTTTTCGCAGGATCGTAACCTGCTTCCACAGGTGGTTTAATAATAATCTCTCCACCGTGCATTCCCTTGCCAACATAATCATTTGCCTCACCTTGCAATGTTAAAATCATTCCTGGCAAATTGAAAGCACCAAAACTCTGACCAGCACTACCATTAAATGTGAGATTAATCAACCCCTCAAAACCAGTATTGCCATAACGAGAAGCGATCGCTCCTGCCAACCTTGCTCCCACGGTACGGTCAGTGTTAACTAATTTTATTGTTTTAGAAACACTGCCCTGGTTGCGAATTGCTGTTTGAATTTCCCGGTCATCTAACAAGACGTCATCTAAAACACAACCGTTGCTATGAACTGTTTCATGCTTTAACCAATCTCGGTTAGTGCGAGTATCTGGCAAATTTAGCAAACAGTCTAAATTCAAACTTTCTGTTTTAGTTAACTGCACATTTTCCCTTGCTTTCAGCAAATCTGCACGACCTAATATTTCACTTAGGGAACGATAACCCAACCTTGCTAAAATAGTTCGTACTTCCTCAGCAATAAACCAGAAGAAATTAACTACGTTTTCTGGTACGCCAGTAAATTTCTTACGCAACTTCTCTTGCTGAGTTGCCACACCAACTGGGCAATTATTAGTATGACAAATCCTCGCCATGATGCAACCCTCTGCAATCATCGCAATGGAACCAAAGCCAAATTCTTCCGCACCCATCAAAGCAGCTATGATTACATCCCAACCAGTTTTCAGACCACCGTCTACTCGGACAGTAACACGATCGCGCAGTTTATTTTCCATTAATACCCGATGTACTTCACTCAAACCTAATTCCCAAGGACTACCAGCGTGTTTGATCGAACTCAGAGGAGAAGCACCAGTACCGCCGTCGTGACCAGATATCTGAATGACATCAGCATTTGCTTTAGCTACACCAGCAGCAATAGTACCGATACCAATTTCTGCAACCAACTTCACGGAAACACCAGCATTAGGATTAATTTGGTGGAGGTCAAAAATTAACTGTGCCAAATCCTCAATAGAATAAATGTCGTGGTGAGGAGGCGGTGAAATCAACGTAACTCCTGGTTTGGAACGACGGAGTGTAGCAATGTAGTTGCTCACTTTTTTACCTGGTAACTGACCGCCTTCACCTGGTTTTGCACCCTGAGCAATTTTAATTTCTATTTGTTTAGCACTCATCAGATATTCTGGAGTCACGCCAAACCGACCGGAAGCCACTTGTTTAATAGCAGAAGAGGCGGTGTCACCATTCCGTAATCCCTTGAGATGAGGGAATAAACCAGACAAACCTTGACCGTTAACATCGTCTAAGATTTTAAATCTTGTTGGGTCTTCTCCACCTTCGCCAGAATTAGATTTGCCACCTATGCGGTTCATAGCGATCGCTAAAGTTTCATGCGCTTCCCGTGACAACGATCCTAGAGACATTCCACCAGTACAGAAACGTTTCATTATTTCTGCTGCGGGTTCCACCTCATCTATAGGTATAGAAGGGGAATAGCTATTCAAATCCAACAAATCCCGCAAAGCTGTTACTGGTCGTCCTTGCAAATATTTCCGGTAAACTTCATAGTGGTCATAGTTTGTTGTTTCTAGTGGCACAGGCAGGATGCCTGTGTCATTTTTCACAGGCAAGATGCCTGTCTCGCCTGTGTCGCCTGTGTCATTTTTCACTGGCAAGATGCCTGTGCCACTGCCATTATTAAACGTTGCAACCGCCTTATGCAGTGCTTTCGACATTTCCGGACTGTTCATGTGATATTCCCCACTAGGGCGATATTGCACAAACCCATAATTTTCCAGCTTTTTAATATTCAATTCTGGGAACGCCCGATGATGGAAAGAAATCACTTCTTGTGCTAACTCTGGCACTGTTAAACCACCCATTCGAGACGTAGTTCCCCGGAAAGCTAATTCTAATAAGTCTCCACCAATACCAATAGCTTCAAAAATCTGCGCTCCCTGATAAGAAGACAATAAAGAAATTCCCATTTTAGAGAGAATTTTCAATAGTCCTGCTTCTACTGCTTTACGATAATGTTTCTGAGCTTCTTCGATAGTGATTTTTGTAATTTTTCCCCGTTCCATTTGGTTTTGAACCGTGGAGCTAGACCACCAGGCACGAACAGACTCTAATGCTAAATAAGGATGAACCGCACTTGCTCCATAACCAACTAAACAAGCAAAATGATGGGTACTCCAACACTGAGCTGTTTCTACCACCAAAGATGCTTTCATCCGCAACCGTTCTTTAATCAAGTGATGGTGAACTGCACCTACAGCTAAGAGAGGAGGAATGTAAGCAAATTCTGCACTTATTCCACCATCACATTTGTCCGATAGAATAATAATTTCCTTACCATTTTGAACCGCTGTTGCTGCACGTTCGCACAAATTATTTACTGCTGTTTGCAGTCCTTCTGGTCCATTAGCTACAGGAAATAGAGTAGAAAGAGTTTCTGTGGCAAATTCTGAGTCTTGAATTTCTTTGAATTCTGCTGCGTTTAATACTGGTGATTCTACTTTTAATAAGCGTGCATTTTCAGCACTAACTTCTAATAAATTACCACGCTTACCGAGCAGCATATTGAGTGACATTACCATTCCTTCCCGGAGTGGATCAATGGGAGGATTTGTCACTTGAGCAAATCTTTGTTTAAAATAGTCGTACAGCAAATGGGGGCGCCCCGAAAGCACCGCTAGAGGAATATCATCACCCATACAAAATGTTGGTTCTTTACCCAAATTTGCCATATCACTAATGACCATATCCAGGTCTTCCAAACTATAACCAAATGCTGTTTGTAGTTGGAGCAGGGTTTGCGCTCCTAATTCAGTGTTAGCTGTAAAGGGTTGCTTTCCTATCTCCTTTCTGTGCTTTAACCATTCTCCGTAGGGATATTGGGAACTGATACGTTTTTTAATTTCCCAATTTTTGAGAATTTCATTGGTACTGAGGTCTACGGCGATGCTTTGTCCGGGAGCAAGACGACCTTTTTCAATTATTTCTGTTTCCGGTATCTCAACTACTCCTGCTTCAGAGGCAACAATAATTAGGTCGTCATTAGTAATGCAATAACGTGCTGGTCGCAAACCGTTCCGATCTAGAGCTGCTCCTACTTGTTTACCATCACTAAATACTAAAAGTGCCGGACCATCCCAAGCTTCTTGCAATCCACTATAATATTCGTAAAAATCGACAATTTCTGGATGATCCACTAAATCTGGTTGATTTTTGTATGCTTCCGGCACCATAATCATCAATGCTTCTAGTGGGGAACGCCCGGAACTTACGATTAATTCCATCACGTTGTCTAGATTTGCCGAGTCACTACTATCAGCGTTAACAAAAGGTTTTAACTCATCTAATCGCGCTCCCAAAATAGACGAACTCAAACTAGCTTCCCGCGCTTTCATCCAATTAATATTTCCTAGCAGAGTATTAATTTCCCCATTGTGACCTAGCAAACGCATGGGTTGAGCAAGAGGCCATCGAGGCATTGTGTTGGTGCTGAAGCGTCGGTGGTAAACGGCAAAAGAACTCTTATAAGCTGGATTTTTCAGGTCTGTGTAAAATTCTCCCAATACTGCAGAGCGCACCATACCTTTATATACAATAGTGCGACAAGAGAAAGAGCAAATATAGACATCTATCCCCCAAATAAAATTTTCTTCCTCTAAAGCACAACCAATATTACGACGCAATAAGTAGAGCGATCGCTCCAACTCATCCCCTTCCAACTTATCTGAACTGACAATAATTTGTTCAATCTGTGGTTGATTTCCCCGTGCTTGTGTTCCCAATATCTCTGGTTTAACTGGCACAACTCGCCAACCAACTACTGTTAGACCTTCTGTAGTTATTGTTTTTTCAATGATCTGGCGTGCTATTGCTGCCTTCTTTTCAGTTTGGGGCAAAAATATCATTCCTACCCCACTATTAGTAGGGTTTAAATCTAAATTTTCAGATAGCAATTCCCAAGGAATTTGAGTCATTAAACCAGCGCCATCACCTGAGTCTTGGTCTGCACTACAACCACCGCGATGTTCTAAGCAAGTTAGAGCAGGTAAAGCTTTTAATATAATTTCATGGCTTTTTTTCCCCGACGGGTGAGCAATAAAACCTACTCCACAGGCATCTCGTTCTTCCACCAACCATCTTTGGCCCTGATAAGTTTCTTTATTTGCTTTAAGATTTGTGTAAGATTGATTCATGTTTAATTTACCCATAACATTATAACTTTAAAGAGGGTGTCACCCTTGATATAGAGGTTTTCATCTAATTGTTTTGTTACTGCCTAAAGTACATAACAAATTCAACAACAGAGTGAAAATTTAATGTTGTTTGAAGGTTGATATAATAGCTGATATAGTCATGAGTATTTTCCTCATTCTCTTTCAAAATATATAGAGAATACTTGACGAATACTTCACAAAAATAGCAGCCTATGTAGAAGCACAGACCTTACATACAACTTCCCCACGAAAACCTGCAAAACTATTGTTCTTGCTATTTCATCAATTATCTTAATGATTACCAGAAAATAATTGTGATACAAAAAATACCCTACGCTCTACTCAAGATTTATGACAAAACAAGAGCGACACACTAAGAAAGTTGTTTTTTGATTCAAGTTAAATCTATAGAGTGCAATCTTTTTCAACTACTTTGACTTTCAACCTCACATAATGCCAATCATTTTATGTGTAGTTGTAATTGTTTTATTTAATTATAGGCCACTGTTTCTTCTATTAACTAAGCTCTATATATTTTTTAATTTTTTCACTTTCAGGAGTAGGAAGCATTGCTCATTTTTTGTCGTCAGAGAATATTTACAACCCTATATAGCGCTGTACTCCAGCAACAGGCAATAGGCAACAGGCAACAGGGGGAATAAAAAACCGATAATATTTCGATTTTAGCTATTGGACACTTCCTGTAATTTGTAAATATATAGCGCTAGGGAATAGGGAATAGGGAATAGGGAACAGGGAACAGTAGACTAAAGGGTTTTTCTTATAGGGAAATGCTCCGCAAACAGGATTTATAACTGTCCTAACCTTTGCTTCGACTGCTATACCAGCGCACATTGCTATATTTTTTGAGTTCCTGCACTTCCCATCTTCCCCTCTTTTTTTCTCTTGTGACAATAAATTGACCCTGGAGGGTAGGAAGTAGACAATAGGCAATCTTGCAATAGGGAGTAGGGAAGATGGGTCATTTACAGCGGTTTTCATTTCAGTAGACTACAGTAGGAACGCCCTTATGCAACGTCCCTACAGGGTTTTTGTTATGGCGATATGGTTCATCAATTTCACTTCTGCCTCCTGACTCCGGCCTCCTGACTCCGGCCTCCGGCCTCCGGCCTCCTGACTTCAGCGATACAGTCCATTGGGATAGCTTCTAACTCTTACCTTTCCCTTTCTGTATTTACCCCAAATTATTCTGAAATTAAAATTCTCACTATTAGCTGTATATCTATAAAATTACTAAATTACTTGGGATCAAAGGGCTTCAGAGAAACATTCTTACTACTAACTAATAGCCTTCTGGGTGGTGGTGCTGAGGAATGGTAGAGAGAGTGTGGTCCGTGTGGGAGGTGTGGTCCGTGTGGTCCGTGTGGTCCGTGTGGTCCGTGTGGGAAGAAATTAAAAAATATATATTTTCACCATTACAATGCAGGACTACCGCCTTCTGCGGTGTGATGGTCAAATATGTCAAATATATTTAGTATCAAGTAACTTATAATACCAAAGTACACCTGCTGTTTACTATCTATTAAACTAAAGAATATTAATCAATACAAAAAAGCTCAAAAAACCTGGAAAAGCTAGATCATAATCAATCCTAATTCATGTATAGTAACCCTATTAACAACAAATATTTGGGCATTTTTCCTAGTATTTTCTACAGAGATGATAGATAGTGTATGTAAAGATTTGATATAAATATCGAAAAAGCTTAAATGGGGGATGACAGTAACAGGGGTAACTTTGCTATGGTTGATACATTATCTAATTTAACTCCAACCCATAAAATATTTATCTATCAGTATTTGATTTGATAATCCATAAAATCATACTTATCTTTATACTAGATAGTTAATATTCCGTGAATTAAGGAGACCAATTTAAAATTACTGTTTTCTTTTGGAGAGCGTCAAACAATGGTACAACTCAAAGAAACATCTCAAACTTCTAAATTATCTATCCCTTCATCCTTACAAGGGCTTAATAGCACAGAACGTCCTTGGGGGTCATTCACTGTTTTAGAAGAAGGAGTTGGATACAAAATCAAGCGTATAGAGGTCAAACCAGGACATCGACTCAGCCTACAAATGCACCATCATCGTAGCGAGCATTGGGTTGTCGTTTCAGGAACTGCCAAGGTTACCTGTGGTGATCAAGAGGAAATTCTACAAAATAATCAATCTACTTATGTACCTCAGTGTACTTCCCATCGCTTGGAAAATCCAGGAGTTATTCCTCTAGTATTGATTGAGGTACAAAATGGAGAGTATCTTGGAGAGGATGACATTGTTCGTTTTCAAGATGATTATGCAAGAACAAAGTCTTAATTCCACTCTTAAACTAAATAATTTTTTCAATGATTAACTTGAGTGCAGCAGCAGTCCAAGAGATTATTCGTCTTCAGTCCAAACAAAATCAACCAAATGCCTTATTTCGCTTAAAGGTTAAACCTGGCGGTTGCTGTAATTTATGTTATGTAATGCAATTTGATTCACAACAGGCTAGTAACGATCAAGTATATAATCATGGCCAAATTAAAGTTGTAGTTGATTCTCAACAACTCAACTATCTGAATGGATTAACTTTGGATTATTCTGAAGACCTTATGGGTGGAGGTTTCCGATTTAACAATCCTAACGCTAAAGTAGCTTGTGGTTGCAGTAATTCTTTTTCGGTTGGCTCTTGACAAATACATTTAACTAATTTAAAATAAAAGATTGTTTGTAAAGTTTATGGTAAGAATATAGGAACAAAGGTAAAAACCTAAAAAGCTTCGGGAGGAAGTAAGCCAGCCCGTTTTAACGGCTGGTTGAATAACGACACGCGGGTTTTAACCCAGAGTAAAACTCTGGTATAATAGCGGAATAAGGAACAAGGTTTGTCGCCATGACCTTTAGCTAGTGCGGTGAAATTCCGGTGGACAGTATAAGGGGAATTAACTTCCTACGACGGCTGAAAGCAAGTAGGCAGCTAGAGCAGCGAGAAGATTGCTCCAACCTGCATGAGTCAAACCACTCTTTTAGCTAACAAAAAAAAGTAAACTCACAGCTAGATTTCCGTCTATGCCGAGGAGTTTAGGAGTCTGTTGACAGGCTTTAAGCAAATGTGGATTGCTCCCATTTGCGGTGGACTAAACACAGAATCCAGGGTGTTTCAAGCCCTGGAGATGTCAAAATACTTAATTATCCTTATAGTTTCCCAAAACTTCCTCAAAAGTAGGCCGTTGCACCAAATGACCATCTGGTGTAACGGTAAGTTATTCCTAATCAAATAATTTGAAAAATTATCAAATTAAAATTAATTAGCTATCAACTTTTCCTGACTATGGAATGCTTTGCCAACACTATCTAGCTGTCAGCTAAAAATTTAATGGTAACAGTCCCCGACTATATTTTAAAAAGTGGGTGGTGGGTGTTAATGGGGATAAAAAGCCCCACTATAAACCTTTAGAAGCTGTTTTACTATGCAACATAAAAGGCGGTAGCCAAGCAAATCGCAATATGCTGATAGTTGATTCCTAAGTCCTACTTTAATCATCCCAATCTTTTAGGCAAATGTAACTTTCAAGACTAAAAACAATATATCGACTAATTGTTGGAAAATTAAAAATTATCTTAATAGTAATTTGCCTAAGTCTGCATACTATGCTTAAGAGGTTATGTATAAATAAAATATTAAATATTGGTATAAGGTGGGTATGAAAAGCACAACATGAAAAGTGCAGACTATATAGTTGAACTTTATAAAGAGCTATATGTTATTCGCTATAACCCACTCAAACTTAATCTTTAAGAATCCCTTAAAATTTATTTATTTGATAGATCCCTTCTAGTATTGGGAAAAAATTTGTTAATTTGTTAAGTAAATTTACTCGGGATTAATCTACTTTTATAGATTATAAAAACAATTAGGAAAAAAAACTGTTACTAATGCCCACAATTCAACAACTAATTCGTTCAGCTCGTCAAGAAACAGAGAAGAAAACTAAATCTCCAGCTCTAAAAAGTTGCCCTCAACGTCGTGGAGTATGCACAAGAGTCTATACTACTACACCAAAAAAGCCCAATTCAGCTCTAAGGAAAGTGGCTAGGGTTCGTCTAACTTCAGGTTTTGAAGTGACCGCTTATATACCTGGGATTGGCCATAACCTACAGGAACACTCTGTAGTTATGATTAGGGGGGGTAGGGTGAAGGACTTACCTGGGGTAAGATATCACATAATTCGTGGAACTTTAGATACCGCGGGAGTAAAAGACCGCAAGCAAAGTCGTTCTAAATATGGGGCAAAAAGACCCAAAGGCTAAATTAGTGAAATGCCAAATTCTCGAAAATCCTAGCTAAAATTAATAAGCATAGCAAAGATTGAATCTTGCATAAAGCAATTATCCATTATTGACAATTTATTGGTTTTTATTATGTCTCGTCGTAGAGTTGTTCCAAAACGTCCCATTCCTCCAGATCCAAAATACAATAGTCGGTTAGTTACTATGATGGTACGACGCATTATGCGTCATGGAAAGAAGTCTGTAGCTTTTAATATCGTATATGATGCGTTTACAGCTATTGAAGAAAGGACAGATTCCGATCCACTAGAATTATTTGAAAAGGCAGTTCGGAATGTGACTCCCCTAGTAGAGGTTAAAGCTCGTCGTGTAGGTGGTGCTACTTACCAAGTACCGATGGAAGTCCGCTCAGATAGAGGAACTACCCTGGCTTTGCGTTGGTTAGTACAATATTCTAGATCCAGAGGTGGTAAGACAATGGCTATGAAATTGGCCAATGAATTGATGGATGCAGCTAACGAAACGGGTAGTGCTATTCGTAAGCGAGAAGAAACTCACAAAATGGCAGAAGCAAATAAGGCTTTTGCTCATTATCGTTACTAATTAAATTGATAATGGATAATGGATAATTGATAATTAGGGTTTGCCAATTAAATATCAAAGCATTTACAGATATAAAATTTGATCAATTTTATGCTCTGAAAAATACCAGCTTTTCGGTTGATAGAGCTGAAAAAGTGAGGATTTTGGGGTAACGCAAGGCAGAAAAACTAAGGGGCGATTATTTCGACTACCTCTTCTATAAACTCCCATTTCTCCAGACTCTGTAAAGACTAAGCATGGTTAGTCCCTAACGACTCCCTACAAAGATCCAAAAGAGTTTATTCAGTAAACCCTAATTAGAGATAGTTTTCATTATCCATTATTCATTATCCATTATCCATTATTTAAGGGGGTAACTGTGGGAAGAACTATGTCACTTGAGCGGGTGCGAAATATTGGCATTGCAGCTCATATTGATGCTGGTAAAACAACAACAACAGAGAGAATCCTATTTTATTCCGGTATAGTACATAAAATGGGAGAGGTTCACGATGGCACCGCAGTTACCGACTGGATGGCTCAAGAGCGAGAACGTGGTATTACGATTACTGCGGCTGCTATTAGTACCAAATGGTTAGACCATCAAATTAATATTATTGATACTCCAGGCCATGTAGACTTCACAATTGAAGTGGAACGTTCTATGAGGGTTCTGGATGGTATAATAGCAGTATTTTGTTCTGTTGGTGGGGTACAACCTCAATCAGAAACGGTTTGGCGACAAGCTGACCGTTACAAAGTGCCTCGTATGGCCTTTGTCAATAAAATGGACAGAACAGGGGCTAACTTTTTTAAAGTATACGAGCAAATTCGCGATCGCCTCCGCGCTAATGCAGTTCCGATTCAAATTCCTATTGGTAGTGAAAATGAATTTAGGGGAATCGTAGATTTGGTGGCAATGAAAGCTTTTATCTATACTAATGACTTGGGAACAGATATTCAAGAAACAGAAATTCCAGCGGAAGTGGAAGAGTTGGCTCAAGAATATCGTCTCAAGTTAGTTGAGTCAGTAGCAGAAACTGATGATGCTTTGACAGAAAAGTATCTTGAAGGGGAGGAAATTGAAGAAAAGGAGATGCGGCAGGCTCTACGTCAAGCTACTATTGCAGGTACAATTGTACCTATGCTATGTGGCTCTGCTTTTAAAAATAAAGGCGTTCAGCTTTTATTGGATGCAGTAGTAGATTATTTGCCAGCTCCTACAGAAGTTCCAGCAATCCAAGGAACTCTACCAAATGGAGAATTGGATACCAGACTATCAGATGATGAGGCACCTCTAGCAGCTCTGGCATTCAAAATTATGTCAGATACTTATGGCCGTCTCACTTTTCTTCGGGTATATTCAGGAGTTCTTGCTAAAAGTAGTTATATTCTAAATTCTACCAAAGATAAGAAAGAAAAAATTTCTCGTCTAATTGTTCTCAAAGCTGATGACAGAATAGATGTTGATGAACTAAGAGCTGGAGACTTGGGTGCTGTTGTAGGGTTGAAAGACACCTTGACAGGAGATACGATTTGTGATAAAGAACATCCAATTATCCTAGAGTCTCTGTTTGTCCCAGAGCCAGTTATATCTGTGGCTGTGGAACCGAAAACCAAACAAGATATGGAACAATTGTCTAAGGCTCTTCAGGCTCTTTCTGATGAAGATCCTACATTTCGGGTGAGTGTCGATCCAGAAACTAATCAAACGGTTATTGCTGGTATGGGGGAACTGCACCTAGAAATTTTGGTAGATAGGATGCTTCGGGAATATAAGGTGGAAGCTAACGTAGGTCAACCACAGGTAGCGTACCGAGAAACTATTCGCCAACAAGTTCAGGCAGAGGGTAAATTTATTCGTCAAAGTGGTGGTAAAGGTCAGTATGGTCATGTGGTTGTAGAGTTGGAACCAGGAGACCTAGGGAGTGGCTTTGAGTTTGTCTCTCAAATTGTGGGAGGGACGATACCTAAAGAATTTATTAGTCCAGCAGGGCAAGGAATGAAAGAGGCTTGTGAAGTAGGTGTTTTGGCTGGTTATCCATTGATAGATGTTAAGGCTACTCTGGTAGACGGATCTTACCATGATGTGGATTCTTCGGAAATGGCTTTTAAAATTGCTGGTTCTATGGCAATTAAAGAAGGAGCTACCAAAGCTTCACCTGTGTTATTGGAACCTATGATGAAAGTAGAGGTAGAAGTACCTGAAGATTTTATTGGTAATATTATTGGAGACCTGAACTCTCGAAGAGGACAAATAGAGAATCAAGAGTTAGAATCAAGTGTGGCTAAAGTAACGGCAAAGGTTCCTTTGGCCGAAATGTTTGGTTATGCTACTGATATGAGGTCAAAGACTCAAGGTCGTGGTATGTTTTCTATGGAATTTAGTAATTACGAGGAAGTGCCTCGTAATGTGGCTGAGACTATCATTGCTAAAAGCAGAGGATATGTTTAGTAATCTGTAAAATTGTGTGTTTTTTAGGCTAAAATATTAGCTTTGGGTTGAATAATGTGAAAATAAAGTAATTGATAAGTAAATGAAAACTGCCAACCTACTTTTCAAGTAGGTAATTGTCTCAAACAAAAGCTAACTAAAAGCTAACTAAATATTAGTTCATTAATTGATAATGGATAATTACCTCTGGTTAAAACCGAGAGGATTAAATATTAAAGAAATAAGGTTTCTTTTTTCTCCTTTTCAGGAGAGGCTTTAAACCTCTAGGGATTAATTATCAATTATCCATTGGTGAAGGGATAAGCAGAGTTTTAAAAATTTATCTATCATACAATGTTGAAAGAGGACTCCCGTGATAATCGCGAGATTTAACAGTGAGATTAATTTCAACTAGAAAAATAATTGATCGATACGTGCCCGTATTTTTGGCGTCATAATCGAATCAATAGCCGTGGGGCACACGGTTGAACAAAAGCGCACCGCCTGCGCTGAGGTCCCCTCAGCGTAAAGACGGAGCAAGAAAAGCTTGTGGAGATGGTCTAACGGGGGTGCAATTCAGTTTATTTGATTTGTTATCTAGTTAAGAATCTGTGTTAGCGTAGCTTTGCGTTAGCAAAACAAGAATCTCCCGTTAAATCAAAGATTATAACGGTGAGAGTGTCAATAGTCAGTGCATCCGTTTCCTGATTTAACTAGCTGTTAGCTTTTAGTATTCAGCTAGCTTCCCGGATCGTAATAGAATTTAGAATTGGTAAATTTACCTTCTAATTCTAAATTCAAAATCCGGCTGATGACTGACTGCTGACTGCTTATTTAACGTAAACGGAATTAACAATGGAAAAAAGGAACGAGTAATTAATGGCACGCGCAAAATTTGAAAGAAATAAGCCTCACGTCAATATTGGAACTATTGGCCACGTTGACCATGGTAAAACAACCTTGACTGCTGCAATTACAATGAGTCTAGCAGCACAAGGAAAGGCAAAGGCCAGGAATTATGCCGATATTGATGCAGCTCCAGAAGAGAAAGCACGGGGTATCACAATTAATACTGCTCATGTAGAGTATGAAACAGAAGATCGTCACTATGCTCACGTTGATTGTCCTGGACACGCTGACTATGTAAAAAATATGATTACAGGTGCAGCTCAAATGGACGGTGCAATTCTAGTAGTTTCTGCTGCTGATGGTCCAATGCCCCAAACTCGCGAGCATATTCTATTGGCCAAGCAGGTAGGGGTTCCTAATATAGTTGTTTTCCTCAATAAGCAAGATATGGTGGATGATGAGGAACTTTTGGAATTGGTGGAACTAGAAGTTCGGGAACTTTTAAGTGACTATGATTTTGATGGAGATAATATTCCTATCGCTGCTGGTTCTGCTTTACAGGCAGTAGAAGCACTAACAGGTAATCCAAACATAGGAAAGGGTGAAAATGAGTGGGTGGATAAAATTCTGGCTCTGATGGATGAAGTTGATGGGTATATTCCTACGCCAGAACGTGATGTTGATAAGCCATTCTTGATGGCGGTAGAAGATGTATTCTCTATTACTGGTCGTGGTACTGTGGCTACAGGCCGGATTGAACGTGGTAAAGTCAAAGTGGGCGAAACAGTAGAATTAGTCGGAATCAGAGACACTCGTAGTACCACTGTTACAGGTGTGGAAATGTTCCAGAAAATTCTGGACGAAGGAATGGCTGGTGATAACGTAGGATTACTACTACGTGGTATGCAGAAAACTGATATCCAACGTGGTATGGTTTTGGCGAAACCAGGTTCTATTACTCCCCATAAGAAATTTGAATCAGAAGTATATGTTCTGAAAAAAGAAGAGGGAGGCCGTCATACACCTTTCTTCCCAAATTATCGCCCTCAATTCTACATTCGGACAACTGATGTGACTGGTGCTATTGAGTCTTTTACTGCTGATGATGGTAGTGCAGCAGAAATGGTAATGCCTGGGGACCGGATTAAAATGACTGTTCAATTAATCAACCCAGTGGCCATTGAACAAGGTATGCGTTTTGCCATTCGTGAAGGTGGGAGGACTATTGGTGCTGGTGTTGTTTCTAAGATTGTAGAGTAGGACAACTTCCTCAAAGATTAAGTGGCAGAAAGGCACTTATTTTATTAATGGATAATGGATAATGGATAATGGATAATTACCTATCCCTAAATAAGGAGAGAATTGACTAATAAGGAAAAAATTTATTTTTTTTCCTTGAAAGGGGAGGGTTTTAACCTGAATTGTTTAATTATTAATTATTCGGTAAATTATTGATATTTGCTTTTCTGCTACTTAATTAGTGAAAGTTGATTTTTATTAAAATAATTGGGTGACTTACAAATCCCCTTGATAAAAATAACTTCTAATTTTATTAATAATCGGCAATTAGCGGTAAATATTGAAAAGGGGATTTAAACCCCATCTGCTGAAAGCTGAATGCTAAAAGCTAATAGCTATTTAAAATCTGAACCTAGAAAATTAAAGAGAAATGGCAACTATTCAACAGCAAAAAATTCGTATTCGTCTGAAAGCATTTGACCGCCGTTTACTAGATACATCTTGTGACAAAATTGTAGATACGGCAAATAGAACAGGAGCCACAGCAATTGGGCCAATCCCTTTGCCCACAAAACGGCGCATTTACTGTTTGTTGCGATCGCCTCACGTTGATAAAGATTCACGAGAACATTTTGAAACACGGACACATCGCAGAATTATAGATATTTATCAACCTTCGTCAAAAACAATTGATGCTTTGATGAAGCTTGATTTGCCAGCGGGTGTAGATATTGAGGTGAAGCTATAGAGAAATAACTTAGTTGAAAATATATCAGAAAATTGGGTTTAAAGCCTCGCCCTTAAATGGGGAACTTTTTGATTGATAAGTGGTAAGATATAAGCTCTAGTATTGTTGTCCTGGGTGGGCAGTCCGAGACATTAAATTAAACGGACGCTGAGGGAAGTGTCAGACTAACAAATTTGGTGGTAGTACCTGATGAGATGTCAATGCACCAAAGAGCTACGGATCAGTAGGAATCTCTTTGCCTAACCGCTGGGGAGGATGTCAACTAATAAAGTCTTCTTAAAAGAGGCATCTCCTCCGTTGGCCTAGCATTTCGCAGGAAAGGAAGTGTGCCTCCAAAGACCAATTTAAGGAATATAGCATATTTTCTGCTACAGAAATCTTAGTCAAAGTCTTCCTGAAATGGCTATCCTTGATAAGCATCTTTCTTAACATAAAACTTGACAAAAGTAAAGAAGTTATAAGCTTACCATTGAATGGATATTTTGGGAAAATAAACCTATTTAACTTTCCTGGCGGGAAGTCCCGCGCTCTCCATCCCCCCTAACCCCCCGTGCATAGGGGGGAGGGGGAGCGTCGGGATGAAAGCCTAGGCCCGGATTTGGATACCTTCATAAGCTAAACGTTCATAGGCCCAAGACACAAGCTAGGAGCATTTTGTTATTATCAATGTCAACACAGGGGGAGGACATCACCTCTGTCATGCTCCGCGGTCAGGGTTTCCCAGACGCTCAGAATCCCGCGTTGTCCATCCCCCCTAACCCCCCTTTGAAAGGGGGGAATAGAAGGGCAACGTCGGGAGTATGTCAATTAGATATTCCTGATTAAATATCAAAGCATTTGCCGATAAAGGTTTGAACAATTAATGGTCTTGAAAAACCACCTGGTTTTCAGCTCTTAATGCTAAAAAAGTTGGCATTTTGGGCGCATTGTTGGGTAAAAAAAATATCCCGTACGGACGTTCGCATTTTTGTTATGCAACGTCCCTAACTACTCCCCTACTCCCCTACTCCTAAAAAAAGACTTTTTTAGCAAACCCTAATTAGAGGCTTTTTTCCTCCCACGTCCCTATTTCCCATCTCCCTATCAGACAAAGGTTTTAGGATCTCCCGATTAAGGATAGTCGCAAGAGGGGAACTTGATAATTGATTGTCTGGTGATTCCTATACATTTAATTTTGGTGGTGGTGCTGAGGAATGGTTGAGAGAGTGTGGGAGGTGTGGGAGGTGTGGGAGGTGTGGGAAGTGTGGGAGTTGTGGGAAGTGTGGGAGGTGTGGGAAGTGTGGGAAGTGTGGGAAGTGTGGGAAGAAATTACAAAACTTATGTATCTTCACCATTACTATGCAGGACTACCCATTTAATTTTAAATAAGACTAAACCAGTTACCAAAAGTCTGATTAGCTTCAATTTTCATCTCAAAATTCCCAAAAAAAATATAAGTACTATAGATATCCAGGGATCGAAAAATCCGCTAAAGTATAAGAAGTATTAGTATCAAAACTTTATTAAAATCGGAAAATGGCATCCTCTTCTATAGCTGTTCGAGAACTTCCCCTATTTCCCCTACCAGAAGTAGTATTATTTCCGGGTAGACCTTTACCACTACATATCTTTGAATTTCGCTATAGAATTATGATGAACACAATTCTAGAAAGTGATAATAGATTTGGAGTTTTGATGTGGGATTCTACTCAGGAGAAGGTTGTGGTAACTGGATGCTGTGCTAAAATTGAGGATTATCAGCGTTTACCTGACGATCGGATGAAGATTTTAACCATGGGTGAGCAGAGATTTAGAGTTTTAGATACAGTCAGAGAGAAACCTTATTTAGTTGGTTTAGTTGAATGGATAGAAGATAGTCCTTCACAAAAGGAACTTGGAGAGTTAGCAAATCAAGTTGAACTGTTACTCAGAGATGTAGTTCATCTTTCTGGAAAACTGATGGATCAGAGGATAGAGCTTCCAGAAGATGTTCCTAATTTACCAAAAGAATTATCTTATTGGGTAGCTAGCAATCTTTATGGTGTGGCCACAGAACAGCAAGCTCTTTTGGAGATGCAAGATACTGCTGCTAGACTAGAAAGAGAAGTAGAAATTCTCACTTCTACCCGGAATCATCTTGCAGCTAGAACTGCTCTTAAAGACACTTTAAATTGACACTTTCTTAAGGTTGGCTAACTGCAACAACTAAGGATTCCTAAGATTCATGCCTATTGGCAATTAGAGGGTTTCCTTTATAACCTTTCTGATTCTCGCGCACCTACCGAAAAGGCCATTAAAGAGGTTTGGCTGATTAGATGGGTGCTACCTAATATTAGCGCAGCTTAAACTCAGGAGACAATAGACAAGAGAAACCCAAAGTCTCTTGCTGAGGATAATTTATTGGTCATGCTGTGAAAGGCTTTTCATGTCCCACCACAAAACGTTTAGTAAGCTTTATAGCTAATTTAACCTTTTGACATCCTCCCGACGCTGCTATACGCGATACAGCGCGGGATTCCCTAACATCGCTGATAGGGGCTTTCTGCTGCCTATGCATAGAGGAGCTGCGCTAACATAGCACCTGCCTCCGAGGCCGAACCTCTTTCCGGTCTTACGGTCGCTCCTAAAGACTTGCCAGCGCGGCCAAAGGGGGTCTCCCCCATGAGCGACTGGCGCTGACACTGCTAGCCCAGCAGCCTTATTCTTTTACCATAGCATACTATCGTAAATACCGCAATATTGATTGGTTTTCATGCCCTAGCTCCCCTCCCCCCTTTCACTCGTGGGGTTAGGGGGGATGGAGAGCGCCGGTCTTCAACCAGCGTTGAGATAAAATATGATGCTCGACAAGCAGAGTTTAAGATACGATAAATGAGAGTAAGTTCGGCGATTACGACCCTCAGAAGAAATAAATTCTAGAAAATTAGGCTTTTTGAAGTTATCTTTCTTCTCATACTTATTCTCTAGAGTCACTGCTGATTTTTTTGCCTCCATACTCAACTACATAAATGCTTTACTTTTAAAATCTTATCTTAAGAAAAAGATGTGCTTCAATAATTATTAATTGTTAATTAATAATTACCTCTTTTTTTTAATAAGAGGATTGCTTAAAAGGAATTATTTTCTCCTTGAAAGGAGAGGCTTTATACCTTAATTATTCGGGAATGAATAGCTTTAGAAGGAGGAAAAGGGGGGCGAGGAGTTCTATCGTTGATTATCCGAAATCATAATTATGAGAATAAAAAAACTGCAATAAGCAGTTCTATTACTCTGATCAGAGTATATTTTTTTGAGGATTGCTTCTCTGGTAAAAATAAATTAAAAGGTTGATGAATTGTCGGTTGTTTATGAAATTAAGCAGCCACTACATAATTATTTTCTGAATTTGCCCACTCCCCATAATCTAATAACAATTTCTCCATCAATCTTTTTTTCATTTTGAGCAATATTTTAGTTAATAAACTATTGCCAGTAGACAACAGCATTGATTTAGGTATTTTGTTAAAAGGAGCAGGCAAAAATATTTGTAAACTTAACTCTACTTGACCGTTTAAAAAAGTTTTTTCCTGAATTGTAATAGGTTGCATTGTACCATTAAGATTAAGTTGGAAATGTTCATTAATCATCTCAATCCCCTTAAGTTCACAAGCAACAGATTGTAAGCAAACTACTCCTACAGAAGTTGTCCAAATTTTCATTTCGACAATTGGTTCAATTTTCAACATGAAGAATTTTAAGGGACGCATTTTGAGACGATATGTATCATTGGTTAATTTTTCTATAGTCGTAGAATTTCCTAGAGCTTTCACAATACCTTGTGGTTGACTTAGATAACTATGAATGCTAATCGGATTATCAAGAACCTCTAGATTGACAGATTCAGATGCAAAGAAATTATTATACATTTTTGTTTAAGTAATTCTTACTAATAGTTATTGGTTGTGCATCAATAAAGTGTAGGAAACGCCCTAGTATGCCTGGCCAATATAATCTAAAAGCACTTATATATCAAGGTTGAGGGCACTTGGGGATCGAAAAAAGTGTAAATTTTTTAGCCTTTAAGACTAAAAATTTAGGACGGGTGGCAGACACTTCCCAATAAAGATACAGGTACAATTATTCCTCCTACTTTCGAGCGTCTCCCCACACGGACCACACGGACCACACGGACCACACTTCCTTGACGCACTACCAGTTATTATTGCCTTATATTAAGTTTTATTGCAATTTATGTTAATCTTTCGCAGCCATATCGCCCTAGGGCAAAAGTATAAAGCTAGAGAAAATTTAAAAATCAAAATTTAGAATTTGTTTCTGTAACGGTGATTTTGAGAAACTCTCCAAAAACATTTCACCTTAGAAGGCGGGGTGGCGTGACCTAATTATTTTGATAACTGATATAGTAGTAGACTGACACAGCTAAAACTGTGCACTCTTATTTTTGTTTCGAGGATACTGTTCCTCCCCACCCGGACCACACTTCCCACACTTCCCACCTTCCCCATATTCCGCACCATTTAAGGTGTGTCAGTCCAGTAGGTAATTAGTTATTGTATGATTTAGTTGTCAGAACTCATGTAGGAGGTTGTGTAAGCCGACATATAGAGGGACGAATTAGAGGAGAAGGCAAGAAGTTTTTTAATAACTTTAGCCGTATTTGATATAAATACTTATGAATCATATCCCTTGGCTACCAGGAGATAAAATAGAATTGTATTCACTCTGAATTAATACCTTAGTTTCATCACAGGCCCATTTATGATAATCCACTAATAGTTGATGGGTTAGTCTTTGTTTGATTGTCATTAATACACTTTTGAGCAAACTATTACCAGTTGTTTCTAAAATTGGTAATGGTGTCAACAATAATGGAGGGGGTAATTCTACTTTAACTTCTAAATCCGCTTGGCCCTTGAGATGAGTAATTCCTTTGATTTGCAGGGGTTCAAGAATACCAACTAGATTCAGGCTAAAGCGTTGGTTTATGTACTCTACGCCACGAATTTCACATCTCTCTGACTTTAAGTAAACTGTGCCTTTAGGACTAGACCACAATCGCATATCTACAGTTGGTTGAATACTCAACATCATAAAATGTAGTGGACGCATTTTCAAGCGGAAACAATTTTTATCTAACTGTTCTAATCTTGTTGGGTCTGTCAAAGCATTAACTAAACGCTTTGGTTGACGGAGATAATGCTGAATAGGAACTTGTTCCTCTACTACAGGAATATCTACTGATTGTAAAGCAGTAAATTTTATTATCATAATTTTTTTAAAAATCAATAGCTTTATAGTTAAATTTTAATTAAAATTCACATTTATTAATGTGATTCAAATCATATTTAAAGTGTTTACTTGAATTTGGCCAATAACAAGGGTCGGATTTAGTAAAATTAATTTTTATAGATGATACTGGATTATTAATGAGAAGTAAGTAAACAAATGTAATTTAATTTTGCAAAATGTAAATTATTCAAGTTTGTAAAGATTTCATAATTATATAAAATCTATATAGAGAATCAGGGTTTGATGAGCAAGGAATAAGGTCAATAGCCTCCTTTTTCAAGGGGATAAAAAAGACAATTTAGGATTTCTTGCATCCTAATTCAATAGGAATTACTGATAACTGATAATTGATAATTGATATAGCAGTCGAAGCAAAGGGTGCGGACATTTCTAAATCTTAAAATCCTTTGACAGCTTACTATTCCCTATTCCCGATTCAAGTAGCGCTATAACTGAAATGACCATATCTATCGCACATCTTGGCCCTGCTGGAACTTATGCAGAAACAGCAGCAGTGGCATTTTCTCAAAAACTGAGTCAGCTTGGTCAAAAATCTATTCTGTACCCATATCCTAGTATTGCTCAAACTTTATGGGCAGTTTCTAAAAAGCAAGTTAATTTGGCAGTTGTACCTGTGGAAAATTCTATTGAAGGAAGCGTTACTGTTACTCTAGATACACTTTGGCAACTGGATATTTTAGAAATTCAAACAGCATTAGTTTTACCTATTTCTCATGGATTAATATCATTAGCTGGTAGTTTTGAGGAGATTAAAACTGTTTATTCTCATCCACAAGCTTTAGCTCAATGTCAAGGTTGGTTAGAAAAGTTTTTGCCACAAGTACAAAAAAGTCCAGCTAATTCTACCACAGAAGCATTAGAGAATTTAGAAACAGCTCGGAATGCTGCAGCGATCGCTTCTCAAAGAGCTGCTGAACTTTATAAATTACCTGTATTAGCTTATCCAATTAATGATTATCCTGATAATTTTACTCGTTTTTGGGTATTGAAACAAGGAGGTACAGAAATAGAAAATTCGGCTTTTAAAGTAATAATTAATAGGATAAATAAACCAGAAAATTTAGTTTTTACTTCTTTAGGTTTTACTGTGCCTGCAAATGTACCAGGAGCTTTGGTTAAACCATTGGAAGTGTTTGCTAAAAGGGAGATTAATATGAGTAGAATAGAATCTCGTCCGACTAAGTTATCTTTGGGTGATTATTTATTTTTTATTGATATAGAAGCGAATAGTAATGATAGTTCTGTTAAGGCAGCAATAGAAGAATTTAAAACCTATACAAAAATTCTCAAAATCTTTGGCAGTTATACGATTATGACAATCAATTAGCAGAAGGTAGAGGGGAGAAGAAATGATGAGAGATGAGAGACGGAAAAAAGGCTAGAAGCGAGAATGTTTTTTATCACTTATTATTTATAGAACTCCTAAATGTATCTTTTACATTAATATTCGTGATTCCTCAGAAACTATTTTATATTTTTAGTTGAATCAAAAGTCATGTATATGGACGAGTAACTCCATTTAAAGTTTATAGTATCACAATTTTTATGAGGATGCAACCGAAAATCCTTTGACCCGCGATTTTTTTAGGAGCTTCAGAAAATGAAGATGTTTGTGGTTTGGTACTGAAGAGGGATGGATAGAAGGATTGGATCAGGGAAAAGCAAGGATTTTGGGAAAGTTCCAAAAGATGAAAATATTTCTGCCATTCCTGTGAGGAAAAATTCCTGAATCTGATTGATCGTCTTTGAAGAAAGTCAATTTAGTTGAATCAAAAGTCATGTATATGGACGAGTAACTCCATTTAAAGTTTATAGTATCACAATTTTTATGAGGATGGAACCGAAAATGTTTTGACACGCGATTTTTTTCAGGAGCTTCCGAAAATGAAATGTTTGTGGTTTGGTACTGAAGAGGGATGGATAGAAGGATTGGATCAGGGAAAAGCAAGGATTTTGGGAAAGTTCCAAAAGATGAAAATATTTCTGCCATTCCTGTGAGGAAAAATTCCTGAATCTGAGCGATCGCGGAGCGGAAGGTCCTTCTATCGCTCTCTTAGGAACAAAATTTTAGTTGAATAAAAAATCATGTGTAGGGGCGAGTAAATCCATTTAAACTTTATAATATCACAATTTTTATGAGGATGGAACCGAAAATCATTTGACCCGCGATTTTTTTCAGGAGCTTCAGAAAATGAAAATGTTTGTGGTTTGTTACTGAAGAGGGATGGATAGAAGGATTGGATCAGGGAAAAGCAAGGATTTTGGGAAAGTTCCAAAAGATGAAAATATTTCTGCCATTCCTGTGAGGAAAAATTCCTGAATCTGAGCGATTAAGCTGCCGCACTTGCTCCGCCTTTTCCTAGGTCATGCTCCGCTTTCCATGTCGGCGACAGCCGTTAACGCAGTTATGCGCTAGCAAAACGCGGAGCGGAAGGTCCTTCTATCGCCCTCTTAGGAACAAAATTTTAGTTGAATAAAAAATCATGTGTAGGGGCGAGTAACTCCATTTAAACTTTATAATATCACAATTTTTATGAGGATGGAACCGAAAATCATTTGACCCGCGATTTTTTTCAGGAGCTTCAGAAAATGAAAATGTTTGTGGTTTTCCACTAGGGAAGTTATAGATGGAAAGATTTAATGATAGGAAAAATCTGATTCTAATCTTAAAAGTAGTGGAGTAAGGGAGCATTGTTCAATCTTTTTCCCGTATTGCCTCTATTCCACTTCCAACTCATAACTCAAAAATTTTTACATAGGTAAAGATACGATTAGGATTTCTATAAGGAATAAGGGAGAAAAGAGAAAGAAAAAAAGCTGCGGGAATATTAGCATTTTGGGTAGAAAAAGGCAGAAAAATCACTCTGACAATTCTTCCGATTACCTCCTCTATAATTCAGATTTTTCCTGACTCCTAACTCCTAACCTTTAGATTATATTTTGCAGCACAATTAACAGACGTTTAATTTGTTTTTCCCAAGTTAAATCTTGCATAAAATTCACAGCAGCATTACTTCTAAGTTGAGCATCTTTTGGATCAGAATATACTTTTTCCAACATTTCTACTACTTCTTCAACATCAGATTCTCCCCAACCTTCTACACCTGGAAAATGAGGGGTAGGTTTGACAGATTTTTGACAATGTAATGGATAACAATGAGAGTCATTAATAATATCTAAATGCCCGGTATTAGCAGAAATAATTGTTGGAATACCACAGGCAAGACTTTCCATTGCCACAAGATTTGTTCCGCCTTCGCAACGATTCGTAAATACAGCAACATTAGCTTCTCGTAATATTTGTCCGACCATATAATTAGGAATAGCACCAACATCAATAACCGCATTTTCAGGAATATCATTTGCTAGTAACCAATCAGTAATTTGTAAACGTTTATTTTGACTGATTTTAGGTAAACCAATAACATTTCCAGTTTGTTCAATTCCTGTCATAAACTGAGGCCAAAAATTATGCCAAGCTGTTATTAATAATGCTTCTGGATGACGTTTTTGGAAAATTTTAAAAGCTGCAATGACAATATCTTGACCTTTACGATATTCTAGTTTGCCACCAGAAAAAATAACGAAGCGATCGCTAAAAGTATTAGATTTAGGTGCTGGATGGAAAATGGTTTGATCGATACCTTGTAAAACTTTTTCTACGGGTTTTATGCCGTTACTTTCTAAAATATTTGTATTCCAAGTAGAACCTGTAATAATTAAATTGTATGTTTGGGCGCGATTTATTTGTTCTGAAGTAAATTTAGTATTTTCTGAAAAAATAATTCCTATATTTTTGGTTCCTATAATATTGTTACTGATAGAAAAATTACTACCTAATGCGTGTAATATTGGTAAATTGAATTTAATTTTTTTACCTTGGTGATTCTTGAATTGATTTTGCAGATTTTTTTGTTCATTAAAAACTGGATTTAGTAAAGCTTGATGCAAGGGGTTTAAGGTTCCAGGTTGAATAGAGGGAGGCCTTAATAAAAGGGGTTTATATTCTGGATTTTTCAGGAGTTGGAGAGTAAGATTAATTCCATAAATACCCCAACCAGTCTGAGGATTTAACGGCCAGTTAATAGCAATTATGTTCATTATTTCAGAGGTATAATTTTTCAATTTATCGGGTTCTTTGATATTACTATTAGTTGCTGGAATCAAAGCTGGAGTTTGTAGATTTTTTCCAGAACTGATGAAGGTGGATAGAGCTGTGTTTTTTTTATGTTTGCTAGATTGATATTGTGCTAAAGCTTTTTGAATGGCTTTTTCTGGTAATTTAATAGCTTTTGTTTGATAAATTTTATTGCTTGGAGAATTACTTAGTAAATTTTCTAAGCTGTCTTTAACTTGCTTCAATACACTATTCCAATCCCCTATTTTTGGTTGTCTAAATAACTTCATTGTCGGATACCAAGGACTATCCTCTCGCCCTATCAACCAACGCCAGTCAGAATCAAAGTTTAACATTACCCAAACTGGTTTACCTAATGCTCCTGCTAGATGAGCAATAACTGTATCTATTGTTATTACTAAATCTAATTGTTTTATAGCTGCTGCTGTATCCGCTAAATCCTTAAAAGATGAACCTAAATTATTAATTTCCCTATGAGAGTTTAGCCATTCTAAATCTTGTATTGAGACTTCCTTTTGTAGAATGTAAAAATTGACCGTATCTATATTAATAATTTCTTGTAAATATTGAACTGAGCAAGAACGTTCTTGACTGCTTTCACTGGTACTATTTGTTTGCCAACATATTCCCACTTTGAGATTTTTTTCTACAGCAAGTGGAATAGGAAAATCAATTGATTTTGGTACGGATAAATAAGGAATTTCAGTAGGCATAGTTTCCAGAGTAGTTTGGAAAATTCTTGGTAAGCTCATTAATGGTATTTGTAAATCAAAGTCTGGTAATTTTTCTCCTCTAATTAATAATTCATCTATTCCTGAGACAGTAGTAAAAATTAATTTTAATGGAACTTTATTACATTCAACAATGACACTGCCTCCTAATTCTTTCACCAGAGGAATATAACGTATAAATTGAAGAGAATCTCCTAAACCTTGTTCTGTATAAACTAATAAAGTTTTACCCTGAAAATTTGAACCATCCCATAGAGGTTGAGAAAAATTACGACAGATAAAACCTTCACTTTTCCACCGCCATTCATATTTAGAAAAACCATCAATAAAATTTCCCTGTTTCAGGAAAATACCTGCTAAACCAAAGTGACTTTTTACATGATTTTTGTCTAATTTAAGAGCTTGTTCGTAATATTTTTGAGATTCCGCAAGTTTTCCTAGTGTAAAAAATATAAACCCTAGTTCGTTATATGCTTGAATATAATCTGGGTCAATTTCTAGAGATTTTTGATAATGTTTAATAGCAGTTTCAAGATCGATTTTATCTCTGAAAGTTTTTCCTAAATTTAAGTAAGCTTGACTAGAGTTAGGACGCAAAGTAATAACCCGCTCTAAAAGTTGAATTGCTACTTCATTTCTACCTGCTAAATTTTCTAGTACAGCTAATAAGTGGAGTGCCTGAAAATCTTCTGGTTTTTCTTTAATTATTAGACGACATATTTTCTCTGCTTCTACTAAATTATTTTGTTGATAATATTGATATGCTTTGTCAAAATTTACTGGTAAATCTGGTAATTCATGGTGAAATTCTACAAGTTCAATTAATGCTTGTTTTACTTCAATAAATACACTATTCCAATCTCCTATTTTTGCCTGTCTAAATAACCTCATTGTCGGATACCAAGGACTATCTTTGCGGTCTGTTAACCAACGCCAATCAGAATCAAAATTTAATATTACCCAAACTGGTTTACCTAATGCTCCTGCTAAGTGAGCAATAACTGTATCTATTGTTATTACTAAATCTAATTGTTTTATGGCTGCTGCTGTATCAGCTAGGTGATTAAAAGATGAACCTAAATTATCAATTTTAGTCTGAGAGTTCAGCCATTTTAAATCTTCTGCTGATACTTCCTTTTGTAAAATGTAAAAATTGACTGTATCTATATTAATAATTCCTTGTAAATATTCAACTGAGCAAGAGCGTACTTGACTGGTGTCACTGGTACTACTTGTTTTTGTTTGCCAACAAATACCCACTTTGAGATTTTTTTCGGGAGCAAGTGGAATGGGAAAGTCGATTGATTTTGGTAGAGATAAATAAGGAACTTCAGCAGGTATAGTTTCCAGAGTTGTTTGGAAAATTCGCGGTAAACTAATCAGTGGAATTTGCAGGTCAAAATCTGGTAAATTTTCACCTTCAACAAATAATTCATCAATTCCTGAGATACTGGTAAATAATAATTTTAATCCAGCTTGATTACATTCAACAATGATACGCCCTCCTAATTTTTTTACCAAAGGAATATAGCGGATAAATTGAAGAGAATCTCCTAAACCTTGTTCGGTATAAACTAATAAAGTTTTGTTTTGAAAATTTGAACCCTCCCACACAGGTTGAGAGAAACTACGACAGATAAAACCTTTAGTTTTGAACCGCCATTCATATTCATAAAATCCAGGAATAAAATCTCCCTGTTTAAGGAAAACAGAAGCTAAACCAAAATGAGAATTTACATGATTTTTATCTAATTTAAGAGCTTGTTCATAATATTTTTGAGATTCTGCAAATTTTCCTAATTCTAAAAAGATAAAGCCTAGAGAATGATATGTTTCGACATAATCTGGATTTAGTTCCAGAGATTTTTGACAATATTCAATTGCTAATTCAAGTTGACCTTGTTTTTGCAAAATATTTCCTAAGTTGTACCATGCTTCGGCATAATTGGGGTTGATTTTAACTGCCTGTTGATAATAGGTATTCGCCTTTGATAAGTCTCCTTTCTTTTCCCAAGAATAGCCTAAATTCAGATTTGTGTATGAGTTTTCAGGATTAATTTTTAGGGATTTTTCATAGTTAATAATTGCCCCATCAATTTCACCTTTTTCTAAAAATATTAGCCCTAAAAATGAGTAGTTACTA
>NZ_JAAHHT010000539.1 GCF_010672085.1 Okeania sp. SIO3I5 | reverse complement strand
TTGTTGCTGAACAATTGCCTATATTTTTTTTAGTAAATCCTCTTTCTCTCGAAGCAGTTCGTAATCATATTGATAATTTAAAATTTTCTGCTATTGGTGGAGCTTTTTGGAATATTGAGGAATTGAAGATTCAGGAAAATTAACGAATTCATAAGTCAGAAGTTGTTTTGATAACGATGAAGATGGTAACCAAGTCTAATTGACAATTTTAGTAATATCTGAGCAAAAAGTACCCATAGATATAGCAGTTAAAGTCAAAGAAGATTTAAGCAAAATTGGCATTAAAACTAATTGACAAGTCCTCAATTCAAATACAGTTTTGCCCAAGCTATTATTATTTCGAGATTGGGAATGTTATGTCGGATCTTTTGGTGTTCCTGGTGCAGAATTTGAACCCAATTTACTTTCCCTATTTTGGTTAAGTAATGGTTCATTTCATCAGTTTAATTTAGGTTATAAACCAGGGGAACCACCAATGAAAAATTGGCAAGTTTCTGATTGGGAAAAAGAAATTGACCGTTTATTTATTGCTGGATATCAGACAGTAGATGAAAATAAACGCCGGGAAATTTACGGAGAATTTCAGCAAATTGTTGCTGAACAATTGCCTGTATTTTTTTTAGTAAATCCTCTTTCTCTCGAAGCAGTTCGTAATCATATTGATAATTTAAAATTTTCTGCTATTGGTGGAGCTTTTTGGAATATTAATGAGTTGAAGATTCAGGAAAATTAACGAATTCATAAGTCAGAAGTTGTTTTGATAACGATGAAGATGGTAACCAAGTATAATTGACAATTTTAGTAATATCTGAGCAAAAAGTACCCATAGATATAGCAGTTAAAGTCAAAGAAGATTTAAGCAAAATTGGCATTAAAACTAATTGACAAGTCCTCAATTCAAATACAGTTTTGCCCAAGCTATTATTATTTCGAGATTGGGAATGTTACCAGGGAGGTTTTAATATTCTTGGTGCTGACTTTGAACCAAATTTACTTTCCCTATTTTGGTCAAGTAATGGTTCATTTCATCAGTTTAATTTAGGTTATAAACCAGGCGAACTACCAATGAAAAATTGGCAAGTTTCTGATTGGGAAAAAGAAATTGACCGTTTATTTATTGCTGGATATCAGACAGTAGATGAAAATAAACGCCGGGAAATTTACGGAGAATTTCAACAAATTGTTGCT
>NZ_JAAHHT010000538.1 GCF_010672085.1 Okeania sp. SIO3I5 | reverse complement strand
TCTGTCGACGCTCTTCCGATCTTAAACCAGCTCAGTTCCATAATCGCAATTACGAGGTATTTGATATCCAATTGCTGTACAAAAAAGCATACCTTTTACCTTTTTAGGAAACCAAGTTCCATCCCGATAAGCGTCGTTTTTAAACTGAATTACTTGGGATTTATTTCGACAAGAACGATAACGTAATTGAAAACTTTGACCGTTATTAGCAGCCTTAGCTTGTTTGTATGCCTGTTCTGCTTCGGCCACTGCTTCTTGTCTGGTTTTGCCTAAACATTTAGTCCATTCATTCTCAAGTAGAGTTTGTTTGCTTTGAATTACTTGGTCTAAAGACTTTCCTTTTGGCAAAGTTCTTTGATGATTAAAAAACTCAACACACTGATTGTAAACCCAACGGTAAGCAGCCAGCCATTGCTTCCAAATTTTATGTAGTTCAATGCTAGGCCAAACTGGAACTTTTAAAACACTATTTGGCTTAACTTTTTGACTCTTTTTGTATGGGTTTTTCCCGTACTTTTTCAGCGATATCTTTTTTGTATCTGCGTAACCCATAAAGCCGCGAACTGAAACAGTGGATGATGGACAACATATCTTGAACGAGTTCTTGTTCGGGAGATTGTTTGCTGTCACCCTGAACCAAGAGTTCGCACCCGTTACGTTCGCATAGCCACTTAACCAGTTCAAATCCGAATCTAACAAGTCTGTCTGGGTGGGCAACGACAAGGCGCTTGATATCACCTGTGCAAATTCTGTCCAAAATGGAGAGGAATCGCTTCCGCTTAAAATTGAGTCCGCTGCCAATCTCTGATATGATTTCTGCCTCTGGGAATCTTGAGAGCAATAGTTCAATTTGTCCCTCAATATCGTCTCGTTGGGAATGGCTCGACACCCGTGCATAGCAAACAGTGGTAATTGCCCTGGGCAAACCTGCTGCCTGTTCGATTTCTGCGATTGAGTACCGCCTGTGCCCTGACGGGGTTTTGATTGCTTTAATTTTGCCTTCTTCTTCCCATCGTCTGAGACTTGAGACTGCAACTCCAAGGATTGAGGCTGCTTCTTTGGGTCTGACATATTTCATCTGAAACATTGATTTTTTTCTATCTTAGCACGATTTGTTGCTTTTTGAGCGTTTTAAATAGAAAATTAATAATTTGTTACCAACTCTAGTAGTAGACTGACACAGCTAAAACTGA
>NZ_JAAHHT010000537.1 GCF_010672085.1 Okeania sp. SIO3I5 | reverse complement strand
TCTTTTCCAGATAATGTTTCAGGGGAGTCTAATATTTCCACTTTTTTACCAGCACGATAAATTTCTACTTGCTGAGATTTTCGATTAATTAACCAACCATCACAGTTATCAGTTATCAGTTATCAGTTATCAGTTATGAGTAATTTCCAACCGCCATATCAATCAAATATTTTACCTAGTTAAGTTTTATTGTAGCAGTTTCATAGAGTTAACTACCAAATTTTTGTCATATCTAATATAAATCCAGGTAAAATATCTTTTCCAGATAATGTTTCAGGGGAGTCTAATATTTCCACTTTTTTACCAGCACGATAAATTTCTACTTGCTGAGATTTTCGATTAATTAACCAACCTAATTTCATCCCATTTTCTAGATATTCTTTCATTTTTTCTCTGGTGTCGGATAAACTGTCGTCAGGTGACATTAATTCGACTAAAAAATCTGGGCAAAAAGGTAAAAACTTTTCTCTTTGTTCGGGAGTTAAATTATTCCATTTTTCTATGGGTATCCAGGAACAACTAGGAGAACGGACAGCGCCATTGGGAAGTTGACAACCTAGGGAAGAACTGAAACAAATTCCTAATTTTGTTTCTCTATTCCACATTCCTAAATTGCCAGAAATTTCAGCATTAATAATTCCAGTTTCTCCTCCCATTAAGGGCACAATAATTAAATCTCCCTTGGCATTTCTTTCAAATCTTATTTCCTTATTTATTTGACATAGTTGAAAAAATTGTTCGTCTGTCAGGTCAATTATTGAGTCAATCTCGATAGTCAAGTTTGTCATTTTGATTCTTTATTCCTCAGAGTTAACTATCACAAATACTGTCATTGCGAGGGGGGAAAGAAAAGAAATTATTTTCAAGAGACATTCTCAACACCCCTCGAAGCAATCTTTGCTAGACACGGATTAGGCCACGGATACACGGATGGATGTAGTCCACTACTAGACTGTTTCTATCACCGCCTCGCAATGACAATAACTTCTAAGCTAGACACGGATTTGGCCACGGATACACGGATGGATGTAGTCCACTACTAGACTGTTTCTATCACCGCCTCGCAATGACAATAACTTCTAAGCTAGACACGGATTAGGCCACGGATACACGGATGGATGTAGTCCACTACTAGACTGTTTCTATCACCGCCTCGCAATGACAATAACTTCTAAGCTAGACACGGATTTGGCCACGGATACACGGATGG
>NZ_JAAHHT010000536.1 GCF_010672085.1 Okeania sp. SIO3I5 | reverse complement strand
TCTCCATGCTTAACAAGAATATTATCAATTTAATTTTATAACTTTGTTTACAGAATGAGAGAAATAAGACAGCTTATAAAACTATTTATAAAATTTAAAATACCCCCCTAGATGATGATCTATTAGGCAAATAAGCGGGGAACAAAACACTCAAAAAATGATATTCAAACATCAGAAAAATTGAAATTAAGGGATTTTTCATCTCTCAATTTAGGAAACAGGGAAAGAAAAGAGAAGAAGAAAAAAATGAATATATATGAATATGATAACTGCTATATTCTATAATTCTAAGGAACACCTAAATTCTCACATATGATTCCTGATAGTTATAGAATTGGAATTATTTTATTTGACTGGATTTCGGATATACTGTGAAATTATATATCAAAACTTATCCAATAAATAGTAGAGAAGAAAATTATGAAATTAATGCACGATGGAATCAAAGACTTTTTGCTTTTAGAAGAATATGTTGAGTCTCAAAAAATCGGATTTATTTCTTTAGAAGTTCCTCTGCCTCAGTGGATTAAAAATTTTACCAAAGCGATTAATAACTACTCAATAGGTTTGCAAATTCGTCGTGAGTATCGCCACATTTCTATGGGTTTAAGATCTCTAAAGTTTTCTGATGTTGATACTATTTTTATTTTCGAGCTTTACAATCAGCATTTGTTATTCGTTATGCCTTTATTCGCCATTATGGCATTAAGAGGTAAAGAAGTTTTAATATGTCTTCATGGCAATCAACAATTTGCTATGACTAACAAAATAAAATTTTGGGGATTACTCTATTTAAAAGCTTATTTAAACTTATTTAAAAAACTCAAAGTTGCTACTTTTGAGGTAGATGATGATGTACTTCCTGAAAAATTTAGATTACCAGATACATCTAAATATATAATTCCTCATCCTATTATTAGTGAAGCTAAACCTAAATTTTTACCAGGAGAAAGACTATCATCTAATGTTCCGATTAAAATTGGTGTTGTGGGAATGATTCGCCCAGATAAACCTATCGCCCAGGTAATTGATAAATTGCAAGAATATATTAAATCTTCAGAGCATCAATGCGAACTTGTAATCGGAACACCTTTTGATCAAAAACCAAGTTATTTAGACCAACTTAATGTTACTCTTTATGACACTACTCAACAAGAAGACTATATCCAAATTTTAACTGAAATAGATATTTTAGTTATTCATTATGACAAAGACCGTTAATACTACCGA
>NZ_JAAHHT010000535.1 GCF_010672085.1 Okeania sp. SIO3I5 | reverse complement strand
ACAGCTTGGATATAAGTGCGAATGGTACGGTTCAGAGTTAGTAGTAGTTGACAGGTTTTTTCCATCATCAAAAACTTGCTCACACTGCGGTCACGTTCAAGATATGCCATTAAATGTAAGAACTTACGACTGCCCCGATTGTGGGCTGTCAATAGATAGAGATTTAAACGCCAGTATAAATTTAAGAAATGCGGTCGGCTCGGTCGTGAATGCCTGTGGATGAGAAACCGCCGACGGCCTCAGTAGAAGCAGGAAGTAAACATCAAGTTGTTACGTTATGTGACGCTTTGTATCAGTTTTATGGAGCAGGAAATGATGCAAGAATCTGTAATTTATCAGGATATTCTTCAAAAAGGAAAACAAATTGGTGAAAAACGTGGTTTGCAAATAGGTTTAGAACAGGGAGAAGAACGTGGTTTGCAAAAGGGAAAAGCTTCACTTGTTATCACATTAATAACTTACAGATTTGGAAATATTTCTGAGGAAATAGAAGCTAAAATTCGGAGTTTGTCTCTTTCTGAGTTGAATGAATTGGCGATCGCTCTATTGAATGTTACTTCTCTGGATGATGTAATGAATTGGTTAAGTCAATTTCAGAATTAAAAAGTTTGTTTTTAGGAAAGAAATAATGAAAGAGTCTGTAATTTATCAGGATATTCTCCAGACAGGTTTTGAACGTGGTTTCCAAATAGGTTTTGAACGTGGTTTGCAACAGGTACAGGCTAAAATAGCTAAAATAATTATCTGTTTTATAACTCGTAGTTTGGGAAATATTCCTGAAGAAATAAAAGCTAAAATTCGGAGTTTATCTATTTCTGAGTTGGAAGAACTTGCAGATGCTCAATTTGATTTTACTTCTCTGGATGATGTAATGAATTGGTTAAGTCAATTTCAGAATTAAAAAGTTTGTAGGGGTGGGTTTTGAGGAATAAATGGCTAATTTTTCAAGGATTTTGCTTAAACCTATCCCTACTTACTTCTGACTTCTGACTTCTAACTTCTGACTTCTAATGACTGCCAACACCATCACACAAATGTCTATCGCTTTCACTGAGAGTAGGGTTGTTTTCTAGGTAGTCGCGCACCCAGTTGCAAGCCCATTGATAGGGAGTCAACTTCCAACCATTCCACAACTTCACTGTTTTGTCATCACTTACAAAAGCAATCATCTGACTATTAGGACTAAATGCTACACCATTTACCCAACTCTCATGGCCGCTGAGAGTCTGCAATAACTTTCCTTGACA
>NZ_JAAHHT010000534.1 GCF_010672085.1 Okeania sp. SIO3I5 | reverse complement strand
GTATAAATTCAGGACGTGATTGATAACGTTGCCAGGTTTGTTGCTGATGGCGTTGTTGCAGATTAGAGCCACCGATGACTAGGCCAATACGTTCCGGATTTACCTTGTCAGAGGTTAGTTTAGCATCTTCCCATGCTTCGGCAAAAGCGAGCATGGCAATTTGTGAAGTCCATGTGGCACTGCGTAATAATCCACTGTGTTTAGGAAATTTGGCCCTGACATCAAGCTCCGGTAGTTCTGAACCAATAAATGGTTTACTAGGGTTCTCCCGTCCTGGTCGTTGCAGATAACCAAATTTAGTTTTGCCCGATAACAGAGCTTCCCGAAAAGGGGTAACTCCTTGACCAATGGGGGTAACAATCCCCATACCAGTTATATTGATTTCATTCATACCAGTTCTGTTCTATTCCTTATTCCACTGGCAACGTCGGCATTATCCAGTCCGCAAGCACTCGCGGTCGATACCTCGCCAATCCGACAGCTCCCCAGACCGCCTAAGCTTGATTTAAGCTAGCATTCAAGTCTCACACGCAGCTAAAATTGCAGTGTTCGCTCTTTCAGACAAAGATAGAGAGCTTTTAATATTTCCACAGTGATCAATATTATAATTTCGCTGCGAATAAATCAGCAAGTTCGCCAATATTATTCGCTCCAGCAAGTTCAATCCGGGGAATATTCAAGGATAAATCTTCCATCACCATCATAATAATTTCGGCCCGATTAACTGAATCAATACCTAAGCTTTTTAAGCTATCAGTAGGTTCTAGGGGAGCTTCTTCTAATTCTGGTGCTACTTCACGAGTGTATTTTCTAATTAATTTGAGGACTTTTTCTTTACTCATGTCGTTCTCCTAAACTCTAGCTTGTTTTTTTATCTCTTGAACCAGTTGGTTTGCCTCTTGGACAGTCAACTCTTTCTTAGCTACCCTATTAAGGATTGCACGTAAGCGTTCTTTTTGACTCATCTCTTTTGAAGAATCTTCTGGTGAACCATTATTTGGAGAAGATACTTGGGGATAACCTCCATTACCATTACCTTGAGGTAATTTACTACTGCCAGTAGCAGCAATTTCCTGGGCAATATATGGCACTAAATCTAGCAAGGTAGGATAATCATACAACTTAGTGGCTTTGAGGTTTAAGTTGTAGGTTTGATTAATTGTGGTTGTCCATTCCACCCCGACAATTGAGTCTAACCCTAAATCAACAAATTTCTGGTCTTCGGCAATTTCGCTGACATCTGTATACAGA
>NZ_JAAHHT010000533.1 GCF_010672085.1 Okeania sp. SIO3I5 | reverse complement strand
ACCCGCACGCTAGTTAACGCTTGTCCACTCAATGTTTCAGTAGTACCTGTAGAACGGATTTATCATGCATATTCCGGAATTTAGAGTACAAACGCGCGACGGTAGAAAAAAAGACAGCAATGGTAATCTGATAACGAAGAAAGGAGATAAGTATCCTAACATAGTCAATGGTTATGTTTTGTGGGAAACAGTACAGTTAGCAGATTTAGTACAGACTAAAAAACTATTCCCCGAGTATAAATCTATGCACTCTCAGGTTCTACAAGATGTTGTCCAACGAGTGCAAACAACAATGGATAACTTGTGCCTTGCCTGACAAAAACGGTAAAACCAGTGGCAGACCCAAATTCAAGGGAAAACACTATTATAACTCGTTCAGTTATCCTCAGTTGTCAAATACCAATATTATCAAAAATGCTAACGGTCGTTTTTGTGTCAATTTACCCAAAATTGGCTTAGTCCCCTTTGTGTACAATCGCCCAATACCATTAGGTTTCCAGGTTAAGACAGGTACCGTAATTCGAGAAGCAGATGGTTTCTATATAAGCTTTACGATCGAAGATAAGACTGTGCCTTATGAGGTTGTAGAAATTCAACCAACCGTTGATAACTCATGCATGTATTGATTTAGGACTATTGTATTATGCTGTTACCTCCGATGGGGAGTTTATAGAGGTGCCTAAATTTTTCAGGCTTTCTGAGCATCGTTTGTCTAAACTACAGATGAGATTGGCTAAGAAACCAAAGCATTCCAAGCCTTGGAAAATTCTCAAGCGTAAGATAGCGAAACTGCACCAACTAATAGCGAGACAAAGATTAGACTGGCACTTCAAACTGGCTTATCATCTGTTTTCGGATGTAAGTGTTATTTTCATCGAAGACTTGCTCTTAGCTAATTTAGTTCGACGTTGCAAGGCCAAGTTAGGTGATAATGGTCAGTTTTTACCCAACGGCCAATCAGCCAAATCAGGATTGAATAAGTCTTTGCAAGATGCAGCTACTATCAATTCCTTGATGTTCTAGAGTATGTAGCCTGGAAGTTGGGTAAACGAGTTATCACGCGTAGATCCAAAGGGTACGTCTCAACATTGTTGGCAATGTTTGAGCAAAGTACCTAAAAGCTTATCAGAGCGCTGGCATTCATGTCCTGAATGTGGACAAGAACTAGATAGGGACTATAACTCGGCACTTCTGATACAGAAAATTGGATTGTTATCAACACAGGAGGAGGACATCACTTCTGTTAAAACTGC
>NZ_JAAHHT010000532.1 GCF_010672085.1 Okeania sp. SIO3I5 | reverse complement strand
TATAACATCTGAAGAAATCATCACACCTTCTTATAAAAAAGAACTATCTTTTCAACAAATCCTCAAGGATATTGCCACAACTTTCGAGCAAAAGGAATTATTAAAATTAGACTTTAATAGTTGCATAGATGCAATTCTGGATTTATTGAGAAAATACAAAACTTTGTTAATCGTAGATAATTTGGAAACAGTTGAAGATATTAATGATATGATTTGGTTTTTAATAAGTTTAACAAAGAAGGTTAAAGTTGTTATTACCAGTCGCAAAAAAACTGATTTTGGAGTTCCAATCGATCTAGATGAATTATCTGAAGAGTCTGGACTAAAATTAATTAAACATATAGCTGAATTACAAAATATTAATTTAGACGAAAAACAAGAAAAAGATATTTATAGGGCATCTTGCGGTATTCCTTTAGCAATTGTTTTAATTATTGGTCAAATAGCTAATCATCACTCTTTTGAACATTTAATTAAAAATTCAAGTGCGGGTAAGAGTCATATTGTTGATTACTGTTTGCAAAGTTTTATTGAACAACTAAAAGGAAAATCTAGCTACAAATTATTAACGGCTTTAGCTTTATTGTCTAAAATTACTTGTGATTAAATCATAACTGCAATTGCAAAAATTACTAATAATGAAGAAATAGAAATAGGATTCACTGAATTAAAGAAACTCAACTTAATTCAACGTAGTGGGGAAAAATATCAAATATTACCTATTATTCGTAGTTATGTTTTAGCACAGTTGAAAAAAGAACCCGATTGGGAAAAATAATTACGGAACAATTGGGTTGACTGGTATCAAGAATTTGTTAAAAAATATGGTGGTAAAGATGAAAAAGAATGGAATAATTATCAAGAATTAGAAGCCGAATGGGAGAATATTACTGATGTAATTTCATGGTGTATTAATGAAGATAGATATGATGATGTTAAATACTTTTGGCGACAGATTAAAAGTTATTCTTATCTTCGAGGTTATCAAAGCGATCGCTTAACTAATTGGAATAATCGTTTAGAATGGAATGATTGGCTGATCAAAACAGCTAAAATGAAGCATGATTATGAAATAGCTATTGAAGTAATGTTTGATAAAGCATGGATTCTTACTCTGATAGAAACACCTGAAAAATTAAATGAAGCGATCGAGTTATTTTCTCAAGTCTGGCTTCAGAGAAAGCATCATCATAATCCTATATTTCAGATAGATGTAGCTATAGATATTTCTTATATTCGTATTATTCAAAATAAAA
>NZ_JAAHHT010000531.1 GCF_010672085.1 Okeania sp. SIO3I5 | reverse complement strand
CACATTTAGGTTCTATTTAAAATAAAGATGAGAAGATGGAGATATGGTAAAATAGGGAGTATTTTTCAAACTTTTTCCTGTATTACCTCTCCCTACCTCCTGAGTCCTACTAAAAAATTTGGTGGTGCGTGACTAGATTTTAAAATCCCTGGCAATTTCCGGCAAATAGTGTCATTATGTCAAATGAAAACTGAGAGAAAAGAAAATGGCCAAAAATTATGTAACGCCAGGGGAAGCGACCCGAATTTTGGGAGTATGTGACAGAACCTTGCGGTACTCGGAAGAGCAAGGAAAAATTACAGCAATCAGAACAGCAGGGGGACAGAGAAGATATGACATTACCACATATACAACTGGGACTACCGGGGATAGGGTTATCATCCTTTATGCCAGAGTCTCCTCAACAAAGCAAAAAGAAGATAGAGAGCGTCAATGTGAATATCTCCAATCCCAATATCCTGATGGAGAGCTTGTCAAAGAAGTTGGAGGAGGACTTAATTACAAACGGAAAAAAATGCTTACCATATTGGAGCGGGTCATGTCAGGAAATGTCAAACGTATTGTGGTCACATATCAAGACAGGCTCGCTAGATTTGGTTTCGATTTGCTGCAGTGGTTTTGTGCCAAACACTCTTGCGAAATCCTGGTTCTCCACAAAGTTGAGCTGTCTCCCAAACGAGAAATGGTTGAAGACATTCTTTCAATCCTCCACTGTTTCTCAGCCAGATTGTACGGACTCCGAAAGTATTCATGTCAAATCTCTGCATATCAGAGTTTACCCAGAAAAAAGTCTCCATCAAATTTGGAAACAGTGGTTAGCAGCAAGTAGATATTGCTTTAATCAAGCCATAGCTTATCAACGTAAGCATGGTTTGATTTCTAAATACGATTTGCGTAAAGTAATCTTAAACAGTGACTTACCAGATTGGATTAAAAAATCACCATATCATCTTAAAGTTAACGCAATTTATGATGCTAATGCTGGATTTAAAGCTAGTCGTAAAAGTGGGACTAAACAACTTGATGCGGGAAAATTCCGTTCGATTAGAGACCGTATACAATCAATTAAATTTAGGGTAGAAGACTTTAAAAAAGGTACTTGGTTACCAATACTAACAAAAGGATTAAAGTTCCAAACATCAGAGTTAATTCCGAGTATTAATGTTGAATACCAGCAAAAGCAAAAAGATGGGACATATAAAGTTTGTGTGAGAGAACAATCTTGGAATGCAGAAACTCAATTAGTTTATGACAAAA
>NZ_JAAHHT010000530.1 GCF_010672085.1 Okeania sp. SIO3I5 | reverse complement strand
ACTTCCCACACTTCCCACACTTCCCACACTTCCCACACTTCCCACACTTCCCACACTTCCCACACTTCCCACACTTCCCACACTTCCCACACTTCCCACACTTCCCACACTTCCTTGACGCACTACCCAAATATTTTTGGAGCCTTGCTCTAATACCCTACTTCCCCTCCTGGGAGGGGTTAGGGGTGGGTTGACTTCTGACTTCTGACTTCGTTAAAACACTATCAAGAAAGTTGAATCTTGGTAATGGCAATATTACCCCCAAGACAAACATCTACATCTGTTCCTGGAGCGCGATCGCGTTCATCATATTTTCCTACATAATAAAAGTCTTCTCCTTCTATCTGATAAGCTACTGGTAATGGTTGGGTAGATGGTTCGCAAAATACTATTTTTGGATCTGGTGCTTCCGGTTCTAAATAGGGGAAATTTACATTCCAGAAAGCTCCAGGTTCAATGGGGCGGTTGAGTAAATCTGTTAATACTATTTTGGCTAAATGAGTTACTCTCGCCCAGTCTACAGGTTTTTTTCCTTGACGATATTGAGACAGGGCGATTCCAGGGATTCTATGAAATGCTGCTTCCCTTACTGCTGCCACTGTTCCAGATATGTAGACATCTACACCCATGTTACCGCCTGAGTTAATACCAGAAAGCACCCATTTGACATTTTGACTTATGTGTGTTATTGCTATTCGAGTACAATCTGCTGGTGTACCTGCGATCGCATACTCAACCTCAGACAGACGTTGCATATTAATTGGTTCCTTAGTAGTGACTTGATGCCCACAACCAGATAATTGTCCCTGGGGAGCAACAATAATACTTTTGTCGAAAGATGGTAGAGGTAGATCGGTATTATTTACAGCTTCCCAAAGTGCTTTAATGCCTGGAGCGTTAATCCCATCATCATTAGTTAGAATAAATGTCATTTTAGTTATCAGTTATTAGTTATCAGTTATCAGTTATCAGTTATTAGCTATCAGTTATTAGTTTGCTACACATATCAAAAGTCTCCTGAGTTGGAACTGGGTTATCAGTACATCCGTTTAATAATTAACAATTAACAATTAATAATTAATAATTAATTATTACCTTTTCTGTAATAGAAGGATTAGTTAAAAGGAACTTTTTTCTTCTCTTGGTTGATTGGATATGGCAAGGTTTCCTCCCCATCTCTCGACCGCTTTTTTTCTCCTTAAAAGTATAGGCTTTAAACCTGATTTTTTCGGTAATAGGGAAGCAATAAAATTCTGCAAGAATTAATAATTAAC
>NZ_JAAHHT010000053.1 GCF_010672085.1 Okeania sp. SIO3I5 | reverse complement strand
TATTTGGCAAGTAACCGTGGTATTGGGTGGTTGTCTAGCAAAGAACCGAGATTATTATTTGCCAAAGCGATCGCTCTTTTTTATCAACCTTTTCAAGCTACTGCTGAAATTCATCCTACTTCTGTAGTTCACCCGACGGCAAAATTAGGTAAAAATGTTTATCTTGGCGCTCATGTTGTGGTTGAAGCAGGGGTAAAAATTGCCGATAATGTTTGTATTTATCCGAATGTCGTAATTTATCCAGATGTGGAAATTGGAGAAAATACTGTTTTACACGCTAACTGTTCGATTCACGAGAGGAGTCAGATAGGTAAGGATTGTGTAATTCATAGTGGAGCAGTTATTGGAGGAGAGGGTTTTGGTTTTGTGCCGACTCCCCAAGGTTGGTTTAAGATGCAACAGTCTGGCAAAGTTGTTTTAGAAGATGGGGTAGAAGTTGGAAGTAATACTACTATCGATCGCCCAGCGGTAGGAGAAACGAGAATTGGTAAGAATACAAAGTTAGATAATTTAGTGCATATCGCTCATGGTTGTCAAATTGGTAAAAATTGCGCTTTAGCTGCTCAAGTTGGTTTAGCAGGTGGAGTCAAGCTTGGAGATAATGTGATTTTAGCAGGTCAAGTAGGAGTTGCTAACCAGGCAAAAATCGGAAATGGAGCGATCGCTACTGCTCAAGCCGGTGTTCATAATGATGTTGCTCCGGGAGAGATTGTTTCTAGTAGTCCAGCGGTTCCTAATAAAATTTATTTGAAAGCTTCTGCGATTTATAAGCGTTTGCCAGAAATTTATCAATCTATCAAGCAGATGAAAAGAAAATTTAATCTGGAATAGTAGGGAAGTTAAAGAAACCGGGTTTCTGGAAACAATCGTTATTTTTATAATAGATAATAAAGATAGTACAAAAAATTCATAAATTCGCAGACAAATGATTGTAGGGGTTTGGTTTCCAAACCCTTACCATAAATTTGAAATTACAGCATTTTTTAGGATGGTGAGGTACAGTTAAAAACTAATCTCTGTTTCATATTTACTAAAGTGATAAAACTCTGTACCTCACTAACTCCGAAACTGCTGTAATAACAGGAGATAAAGACTTGCTAGTTTTGGAAAATTATCATTACACAGAAATTATTAATCCGGCAGACTTTATCAGTAAAACTTTTTAGTTGATTAGGAAAAAACTTTGAAAAATTAATTGACTGCAAACCCTGTATGAGGACGAATTTCTGGTGGATGAAAACCCAATACAATTTTACTTTTAGGAATACCTGCATTGAGTAAATCTAAAGCTATTCCATCTTCTAATCCATCTTCGTAAATCCAAATTTTATCGTTAATAATTTCTAAGTGAACTACACAACCATGTACTCTTTTTCCCTTTAAATATCCCACAGTTAATAATAAATAATTTTTGTGGTCTTCACTAATGATAAATTTTCGTTCTAAGTTGCCGTGAGCATAGGGTAATTTAGCATATTCCCCTAGAATTTCAGTTATAATTTGATGATAATTATTCATGGTATCCATTGACAAATAATCTCCTGTTTAGCATCAAAAATAATTAAACTAAACCGTTTATTTTTCAATAAAACTTGACCAATCGGTTCTGCAAAAATTTCTTCAAAAACACTTTCTATAATTGCTAAATATAATAAACGATCCGGTTCTACTTCCTGGATAATATCATAATATAGGATATATTGACCTAACGCTTTTTCCAGATCATTAACTCGCGATAAACTGGTAAAACTTTTAACTTCCACAGCAATTTTTTGGTTTCCCTTTTCAGCAGAAATTAATTTCTCAGCTCCTAAATCAACAAACAAATCTCTTTTCCCAATTGCCAAAATATAGGGATCGTCGGTAATATTCCAACCATCCTTAATTAAGGCATTTTTTACTGTGTTGTGATACAAGTCTTTAGCTGGCATTTGAGTATTTTTGGCTTAATTTTTCACGGTTATATTGATACTTTTGTTGATAAATTATGGGGAGCGATCGCTACTAAATTTAGAGGATATAAAATCCGGTATATCGTTATAAAAAAAGCACCAGAAACCGGGTTTGTTTTAAATGCTTCGCTATATAACATCTACCTCCCACAAACCCGGTTTCTTATAACACCAAGCGGGTTTGATATTAATTGTAGTTTCTGAAGCTTGGTTCTTTAATTGATAATTAGATAATGAACAATGGATAATTACCTCTAGTTAAAACCGTAAGGGAATTGAATATAATGAAATCTCCTAGCACTTTTTTTATCCTTAAAAGGAGAGGCTTTAAACCTAATGGATTAATTATCAATTATCAATTATCCATTATCCATTGGTAATGGTTTTCCCATTTCCTCATAAGCAGATACTAAATCTTCTAAAATTTCTTTGGCATTCTCCAGTGCTTTTTCATAAGTTTTACTATCAGTTTGAGAATATTTTCCCACTCAGGCAAACTAGCAATATATATTTTCTTTTCTTCAGAACATTGAATTAAAATACTATATTTCATTAGAGACTTTGACTCCAAATAATAGTCCTACAAGTCAAACAGATTAAGTATATTTTAGATACCTCTTAAAAAGAGGTGGGAGTTTTCAAAGTCCCCCTTTTTAAGGGGGATTTAGGGGGATCGTAAATGTAGCTCATAACTGTAGGAATTGCTATAACTTGATTAATTATTATGATTATTTTGATTTTCATCCAGATGCTCGTCAACCTTCAAATCTTGTTGTGATAATTCAGGCACTTCTGATGTGGGAATTGTGAGATTAAATTGAAAGACAATTTTATCTTGTTCCAGATTAATATTAGTGATATTTACAATACTTTGTTCCGGTAATAAACTCTTAACTGGCACTTGTTCTAATTTAGATTTATAACCCGATTCATCCAGCCATTCATAAATCTTTCGCCAATTTTCTACTTTTTCAACCTTCTCTAAAAGACATTTAACGTATTTGTAAACCGTTGCACATAAATCCGATTCTACACCTCTAGGAATTTTACCTAAATGTTCGGCAATTTCCGAAGGACTAAAGCCACATAATAAACCTCTTAAATGAGCCTTTTCAATAGGGGTGAGATGTTTTCCTTTTGCAGAAGCTAAATCGGCATAAAGACTTTCTAAGTCCCATTCTTGGCCAGCTTGGCTGAAGATTTTGTCAATTTGAGCCATTTTTTTGGATGTTAGAGTTTACTAACATAACTCTAACATTATTTCTAACGCCACTCAGTAGATGATTAGAAGTTAGTTAACTTATTATTGTCTTAACTAATCAAACAAAAAAGAATATTTTATAGTCATGGATACAGAAAATGCTAATCTCTTCTCATTACAGACAACTGGAGGGGCAACTGCTTTTGACCCTGTTGAAATTACTAGGCTCTTTGTATTTGGAACAAATACACCATCACCAGACAACTATAACGAACACATTAGACCCTTTAATGCCACTCAACCTTCCATAACCTATGATATGGCCACATACATGAATAGCGGTGGTGGACGTTTCGCCTATCCATCGAGGTTTGGTGCTGTGGAAAAATTTTTTAGTGCGACACTTGAAGATAGGGAGTACACCTACAGCGAGATAGCTGATCGTCTGGAATTTTCCGAGGACGACCTTGAAACAAATATCTCTCAGTACGAAACAGACGTAGGTAGTTCTGATTATCCTCTGCGTACATATATATTTGGCACGGGTCGTTTTCTACTCGACACTACTGACATAATTTTCCGTGTTAATAATGGTGTCAAAACGATCGGGGGTTTAAAGGTATTTGCTGATAGCGACAATTTCGACTTCCAAGCCGCACCAGGTACTCCTCAGCAAAGGGCTAACGAAGAAATACTTCAACCACTTTTGGATCCTTACAATTTAGGTCGTCAGCCAGTAACCATAAATTTCCAGGGTTCAGGAAAGACTTATGAGACTTACAGTCAGACCGACTTTGATCGGGATCAGAGAGAAGAGGAGAGGGTAAATTTAAATATAAATTTTGATACTATCAGGAATACATTTACTACGGGTCTTGGTCTTACACCGGCGATTCCTGGTGTTGTGGTAACAGGCTTTAATCTCACCACCGCTCCATTCCTATCCTATCGACGAGGTAACTTACAAGTAATCTATGGTACTCCCGGAAATGACAATCTTAGTATATCTTCTGCAAATATATCTTCTGTTTCAATATTGGATGCTTTTCTCATAGTAGGTGGTAGTGGTAACGATACCTTGAGAGGAAGCTTAAATGACGATGAGCTTGACGGAGGTGAGGGGTTTGATACAGCAGTTTATGAGGGCAAGGAGGAGGATTATAACATAGAGAATTTGCCCGATGGCTCTCGACGAATTACTAGGCGAGCTACTGAGGAGAACCCATTTCCTCCTGGTGGTTCTGATATCCTCAAAAATATAGAGGAAATAGTCTTTGAGGGGTCATCACCATTCCTAGCACAAGATGTAGCCTTTGTCATTGATACTACCTCAAGTATGTCTGACGACATCGATCAAGTCAAAGCCCGTGCTAGTGATATTATCAACGCAGTATTAGGTAATGAAGATGAATCTATTGAGGCAGTAGAAGGTGATGAAAGTGATTCTCGTGGTTCTCGAATTGCTGTAGTTGGGTACAACGATCCAGGAACAGATGTCTTTCTTCCCTTTACCGATCAACCTGACATTGAACAGAGAAAAACTGCAGCTATTAATGCAATAAATAGTATTTCAGTCAGTGGTGGTGGTGATTTTCCCGAAGTAGTAAACGCTGGTTTAATCACTGCTCTGTCTGGTGGTGCTGGAGAGTGGCGTCCAGAAGCGGATTCGAGACGTATTATCCTCTTTGGTGATGCTCCACCTAAAGATACTGAACTTCGCGGACAGGTACTCGAACTAGCATCTAACCTAAACGCTCCTACCTCTGGTAGCAGTCTCTCCTCATTATCAATAGCGGGGGACATTGAAACAACTAACATAGCAGATAATTTAGCTGTCACCCGCTTTGCTCTCCAAACCGATCCTGCCACTACAACTCCAACCGATGCTCCTACTACAACTCCAGTAGAAATTTTTACGATTCTAATTGGCAATGACTCAGAAACTGCCGCTGATTTTCAAAGCCTTGCGACTGCAACTGGGGGTCAATCTTTCAATGCTTTAGATGCTTCTGAAATCGTTGACGTAATAATTTCAGCTATTCAAGCATCACCAGATGACAACAACACACCATTCGACGGTATTTCCATCACCACACCCATACCTAACAACCTTGGCAGACCCCAAAATACCTTTAACAATGGGTTCTATCATTTGACAGAACTCGATGATACTGGCATACCTGCCGAGTTTGCCGAAACTCCTATTCTTGCTTTAGCTGGCAACGACAACCTCACAGGTACAGAAGGAAGAAATTATATTAGTGGCGACGAGGGAAGCGATACTCTCAGTGGACTAGGTGGTAACGACTCTTTATTTGGCGGACAAGCGTCCGATCTAATAGACGGTGGAACTGGCGACGACCTAATATGGGGCAGTTCAGATAATGATCGCCTCAATGGTGGAGATGGTAACGACTCCATGCGAGGTGGTAGGGATAACGACGTTCTAACAGGCGACCTTGGTAACGACACTCTCTGGGGTGACTCTGGCCAAGATGCTCTAATTGGTGGTCCAGGCAACGATATATTTGTCATTGCCACTGAGCCTAATGTGACAACCCCCATCCAACAAGCGGATGTTATCACCGACTTTGAAGTGGGGGTAGATATAATTGGTTTGGCCAACAATCTATTATTGGAGCAGCTTACCTTTGAACCTGTTAATCTACAACTGGATGCAGGATTGGCCACACCTTCTACTGCTATTAGACTAGATAGTGATTATTTAGCGATCGTTCAAGGAGTAGTAGATGTAAATGTATTAGCCACTAATTCTAATTTTGCAACGGTTTAGGAAGCTATCAGCTTTTTTCGTAGAGTAATCTACAAACTAGGTATTAAATAAAATGTGGGGGTTTAACCTCCCCCATGCTTTTTAACAGATTTCTGGAATGTCAAATACTCGTAATATCAAATCCGTTTAATTGAACATAAAAAAAATTTCCTATCTTCATAACTACGCTCATCTTTATAATTCTTTCTCCTCCTGACTCCTGACTCCTGTCTCCTCCTGAGTTAAGCAATCTATAACTGTTTAACCGGATTTGATATAACACTTGACTTCATTGCTCAAAACCAAAAATATCTTCCAGAGCTTTCGTTTCACTCGCGACTATTTCTTGACGCACCATTTCAGCCAAAATATTCCACTGTTCATCCTTAGTCGCTCCAAATTTATCTTGTCATAACCTCTCATCTTCTAATTCAGTTAAAAGACGAGAGGTGATATAAACTCCAAAACTGCTGTAAGCACATCAATTTCCTATGGAATGTCTGTAGTTTTTTTGATAAAGAATGCACATCCATATTGACTATCCACGACTAGAATAGCTCGCTCCTCTAGACCAGAAAAAAACTTTTCTTAAACCATTGACTTAACTTAACTAATGGCAGTACCATTATTCTAGATTGTTTAGTTAAAAAAGAGTAATACCAATTTGATAAATGTTTGCTACAAATACCTAGTTTTTTAAGGAGTCAGAAGTCAGGAGTCAGGATGCATAATAAATAGCTTATTAGCCATTCTTAGTTCATAATTTATTGAATTCGTCAAAGAGACATCTCCTGTAAAGTCTTTTTATCACCCTTATTATTTGTAACATTATTTTTTTGAATTGGTATAATACCCAACTGCTGTTAATTTACATATGAATGAAAATCCTAAGTTTAGAATTTATCCCTCGATAGGGATTGCACGCCTTGGAAATGGTCCTGCTGAAAAGGACCAGGTCGTCTTCAGCCCGGAAATCCCATGGGCAAATCTGTTTGAAACAGAAAATGAATATTTGACCGATAAAGGGGAGATCAAGAAACAGGCCCAGCGGTTTTACATTTATCAATGTGATGACGCTGGCAACCCAATCAAAAAGATTGACCCAGCGGAATATGAGATTGAGTGGACTGCAGAAGTAGCCAATAAGAAACCTTTTTGGTACAATTTCAACAACAGTCTAGACCTTTCTGTTCAGTTGGAAAACCACCAAAACCTCAGTCCTAATTTTTACGATGAACGCATTGCTCCCGCCATCAGCACCACATACCGCAACCCCAATGTCCTGAATGAAGGTCTGCGCAAATCAGGAGGAGAAAATTTCCGGCAGGAGTTGGTCAACAGTCCTCCCTCGGTTACAGTTTCTTCATCTTCTACCCGGAAGGAAATTTGCGGAATGTTCCCTTATCCACAAGGCGATAAACTCAGTAGAATAGCTTCAAAAATGAAGAAGTCTTCTGTGAATGTGAAATTGGGTACAGTTGAATACGATGAAGGCACCCTGATTTTTTATGGAGCAGACGGCACTTCTGCTTCTTTGAATCCTTCCGATCTGAATACTGATTTTGCCGATAATTCCAATTGGTACGATGATATTTGTGATGGCATCATTACGGCGAAAATCACCCACAAAAAGACGGGAGAAAGTTATGATTTGACTGATGCAAAATCTGCTGCCTGGATTGCAACCACTCCGCCAGATTACGCTCCCCAAATCCAGCCCCTTTCTACCCTTTTCGACCTGATCGTAGGGGCAGCAGACGAGACATTTACTCCTGAACTGAGCCTGGTATTCCCTTTGCTATATCGGCTCTACCGCATGCAATGGGTCAATGCAAGTGATTTCCTTGCCCCTTCTTTCCGGGAAGTGATAGATAAACTCTATGCTGAGAACAAATTTCATTGCATTTATTCCAACAGCCCAGAATGTAAGGCGGTTCGCGAAAAAATTTTTAAGCTGTTTCGGAATCCTATCTACGATTACGACAATGAACCGGTGATTCCTAGCAACCAAAAGACAGACCTCACGCAGTTGGGTACTGGAACAGAAAAACTGCAATACCCAAGTTATCCTGGGGACGGAATTAATTATCCAGGCAGTCCAGCCCAGTGGTTTGCCATACCTCCTTTTCTCTACGAACAATTGAAACAATGGAAAGACGGCAACTTTACCACTCCACCTGATTTCAATTTTAAGGACATGGATGAAATGGGTCGTTTTTACCAACGTCAATTTCTGGAAGCAGCTCAAGATCCTGCTAAGAGTGCCTTACTGATGACCAGGGCTGTCCTGGAGACTCTGTATGGAGGAGGTTTCCACCCTGGGGTAGAGCTTACCTGGCCTATGCGCCATAATCAGATGTATACTGAAAACCGTCCCGTCTATGAATTTGTCAACCAGGACAAAGGCTACAACTATGGATTTTATGGTTTATGGGAAGTTCGCATCAATGCCGCCAGCCCAGAACGCAAAAAAGAGATTTTCTACAATGATTTTGGATATGAAATGGTTCCCGTAGACATCCAAGAATCTCTCGAACCATCCAATCCCAAGCATTGGCTCTGGGAAGCAACTCCTGGAGACTTGACTAAATGGATGGGAATTCCTTGGCAATCGGATGCAGGAAGTTGCCAGACTGTATTCATCGATATGCAGTATCCAGTACCCGCTTGGTGGGCAGCCAATTTGCCTGTCACCATATTGACTGCTGAAAGCCTCAAAAAAGTTCAGGATCAAAGTCTCATTCCGGAAACGCGCCGATATATTTACGCTAACCGCTTGCCCTGGCTTCATAGCGCCGATACTGGATTTGTAGGTTACCACGCTGAAGCTGGCTACCAGAATGGGTTGATTGCTATGGTATATAAATGGAAAAGCGTTGGTATGGTTACAGGCCGAAAGTCTGGCGTGGAGCCAGAGATGGAAATTCCTGATATTGTCTATGTAGCCTACGATGGAAAAGGTGGTATTCATTGATGGGTTCGATCCATAGTGATGTCGTTATCATTGGCAGAGGGATCGCCGGCTTGTGTCTTTCTGTGCTTTTGCAAAGAAAGGGAATTGAACATTTCCTTGTAGCAAGAGAAATGCAGCAGAAAGTCATAGCGCTGGCGGAAACTCTGCCACCTTCGGCACTGGCAATGATACAGCAACTTGGGCTGCGGGAGGTTTTTGAGGAAAATGCCCTGGAAAAAACTTTAGGATATCATTCCTTATGGGGAAGCTCTAAGGTTCAGGACGTCAACTTTTATTTTCACCACCCCTATAATTATGGTTTGAAACTAGACAAACAGTTATTGCTGGAAAAATTGGAGGGCTGCTTGGATAGCCACAGGTGTCTACAGTGCAAGGATTGGTTTTGGGAGGAAGAGGAACGATGTATTCGGGTAAATTCAGCAGAAAAGGTGTTTGATCTATACGGGCAGATTTTTGTGGATGCAACGGGAAGGAAAAAAGCCCTATTGAGGAAATTGGGAATTGGTAGCACGGTGCATGACAAACAGATCGCTTTCAGTTGTCATCTTCCTCGTATCCGACACCCTAAAATCAAGCACGGAGTATTTACTGAGGCATTTAAAGGTGGATGGGGAATTGTATCCAGTTTGGATCAAAAGACTAATGTGATGACACTTTATGCTGAAAAAGGTAGCCCTCAAGGTTTGAAAATGCGCGAGTACCATCATTGGCAAACCTTGCTTTCTGAAACACAGATATTGCAAGCATTCCTGGCTAATGAAGTTTTGTCTCCGGTTCTTGTATCGGCTGCCAATTCGATTTGCAGTAATGAAATTGCTGGTTCGGACTGGTTGGCTTTGGGCGATGCAGCGATCGCTTTTGACCCCTTGTCTTCACATGGGATAGCCAATGCGGTATATACTGCTTGGCAAGCAGCGGAGGCTATTGAAGAGCGATTGAGCAGCGATTCGGATTTTGCATTGGGAGTCTATTCTGAAAAGTTGCGGAAAATTTTTGGGGCTTACCTGGCGACACGACAGAAGTTTCAGAATGTGGTATGGAAATCAATGAACTGACTCAGGTTTTTTCCCGTAACCTGCAAGGAACTGCCATCCAGCGAGTATTGAGGAAATTTGCAATGAAAATTTCCTCAGTTGCTTGTAGTCTCACCCCCGGAAATATGCCTCCGGAGGGCGAGACTTGGGTGTTGATGTTAGCGTCAGTTCAATAAAAACCGAGCTTTTTAGTCTGCTAGCAGAAAAATCAGGGTTTTAGCATCTATCGAACTGACGTTGATGTTAGCTTCCTTGGGATATCAATTTACTCCAAGGAAAATCATTATCAGGAATACCACAACCTCCCTGAGATGGAGCGCTAGTATCTGCAGTTTCGTGAGAAACAGCTTCCTCTGCAGTATCTGCGTCGTAAACCTGTTGACAATACCAGAGAGCGTTATCAGAATACGTCCAGTTAAACTGGCTAAATTTTTCCGGGAAGTAAGGATTGTCAGCGCCGTTTTCTGCGATAATTATTTTCGAGCTATTGCCTACATATGTATAGGTAAAAATCGAGTCTGAATTTTCTCCCATTAGCCAATTTTTGCAATTAATTATATGTTGACCTCCATAATTATCAACATACATCCCAGCAATTGAAGGACAAACAATCCAAGGAATTCTGGGACTATCGGCTGTTATAGCCCATTTATAACAACCGCCACCGGATTCCCCTAGTCCGCCGTCACAACTATCAAGGGCATAGCACTGTTCCTTGTCAACATTGCCTTGAGGTGCATCAACCCAGGTGTATTTGCCTGTATAATTTTCCATCCAATAGCATCGGGGTGAGTCTGCTAAACTGATATCTGTCGATCCTAAGAAGGATATAACTACCATAAGACATGATAGCGCAAATACCAGAGCAGATTTTGTCATGTTCTTCATTAGAATCTCCTAAATTAAACTTTTTCTCTGTTTGCAAACTTGAGATTGGTACAAACGACTTAAGCTTGCAGCAAGCATAACGATGGAGTTGAGATATAGCGAAGCCAACTTCGAGGACTAACTTAACTTCAGTTGAAAAAAATGGTTTTTATCAAGCTGACGTTGTAATTACAGCAGTTTTCAGGTCAATGAACCATATTAAAAAAATAACAACCCCGTAGGGACGTTGCATAACAAAAATGCGAACGTCCCTACTTTCTGGTCTACTGAAATGAAAAGCGCTGTAAGGCATCATGTCAAAATAAGTTGTACAAATTTTATCTGAATATAGATTGTGAAATCTAGCTTCCCGAAAAAAACTGTTCAAGTTATTCTTACACGGCTCCTAAGACAATTTCAAAACATAATTCCTGGCAATTTGACATACTCCCGACGTTGCGCTTGCAAGGGCATCGCGGGATTCTTCAGCCAGAGAAACTCTGACCGCTGTTTTAAAATCACCTAATTAAGAATACTAAATTACTTTATCAGCTCATGTCAACCCCCCTGACAAAACAATTTAGCACAGCACATAAACATATTTACTTCAACAGTACCTAATGGTTTTTTCTAAGAAACACAAGCTAATTGCTTGACATACTCCCGACGTTGCGCTTACGCGACAACGCGGGATTATTCAGTCAGAGAAACTCTGACCGCTGTTTTAAATATTATGCGTATTAGACCCAAAAAGACTGACTTGGTTAAAGATGTCCATAGTATGACTGAAAAATACTTAAGTAAAAGTACATATATTTTGATAACCCAAGAGGCTCTAATATCTAATTATCTAGGGTTTAAAGTTGGGCTAAAAAATTACTCCCCTACTCCCCTACTCCCCTACTCCCCTACTCCTTGAAAAAGACTTTTTCACCAAACCCTACTTAACTCCTAACTGGAATTTCCATAACAAAAGCTGCACCTTGCTCAACATTCAAAAAATACAACTTTCCCCCATGATTTTCCACGACAATTTGATAACTAATTGAAAGCCCTAATCCCATTCCTTTACCAACATCTTTAGTAGTAAAAAAGGCATCAAATAATTTGGGTTGGATATGTTCGGGAATACCAGAACCATTATCTGCTATTTCAATTCGCACCCATTTAGAATCAAGCAAGCAAGTTTTGATAGTAATCTTAGGAGAATAATTTGTAGACTTGCAGTTTCTACAGAAATCATCCAAGGCATCGATCGCATTAATCAGCAAATTTAGAAACACTTGATTAATTTCTACTGCATAACACTCAACTAAGGGTAAATCGCCGTAAAGTTTCAATATCTCAATTTCTGACCGTTCTGAATTAGCTTTCAAACGGCTCCCTAAAATCACCAAAGTGCTATCCAAACCTTGATGCAAGTCTACTTCCTTGATATCCGATTCATCTAAGCGGGAAAAAACTCGCAACGACAAAACAATCTGAGTAATTCTATCTGTTCCTACCCGCATCGACTCTAGCAATTTAGGATAATCAGCTCTAATAAAATCTACGTCAATTTCATCAAACAATTCAGCTACCATAGGCGGAGTTTCAGGAATTTCCTGTTGATAGGTGTCGATAAAAGTCAGTAAGTCCTCTATATAAGTTTTAGCGTATTGGAGATTACCATGAATAAAACTGACAGGATTGTTAATTTCATGGGCAATTCCAGCTACTAACTGACTTAAACTAGAAAGTTTTTCTTTAATCAGTTGGGTTTGAGCTTGGCGTAAGTTTTGCAATGCTTCTGATAATTCAGCGGTCCGTTGTTCTACCCGAATTTCTAATTCCTGGGCAAGTTCTTGGAGAGCAATTTCTGCACGTTTGCGTTCAGCAATTTCCTGTTGCAATTGTATATTTTGTTTATCTAGTTCTGCCTCAGCTCGTTCACGACTTTCTTCACTTAAGATAAACCACGAAATCCCTATAGCAATAGGTAAGAGTAGGGAAAAGAAAACTACTTCAATGACACTCGCTACAACTTGCTTGGTGTAACTTGAGATTTCTGATGACTGTTCTATCTGTAGATAATAAAGTAATCCCAAAAATGCAGCTAGAATGCCTGCAATAGACAGAAAGATTCCCAAAAATTTGATAATTCTTTGACCTAATAGAGGTGAAATTTTGCTCCTAATTAGTTTCTGGCTAAAGCTACTTTTCTCCTCAGCAATTTCAGGTGTTTCTTTCTTACATTGATCGTCACAGCGAGCATCCAAACTACAGCATAGTGAGCAAATATATCCGTCATAAACAGGACAAAATGCCATATCTTGGGCTTCATAGCTTTCAGTACAAATAGAGCAGGTGAGTAAAGAGTCGCTGAGGTTAAGAGTCCGGACGGTGTTTTGTCGGGCAATGTAATATTTGCCTTTGGTAACTAAGGCGATGATTGGAGATAGACAGAATGCAACAGTGAGAGCGATAAAAGGCGAATAAGCTTGTAGCAATGGGCCAAAGAACCCAACAAATGCCATAATGGCAACAACCGAAGCGATCGCCATTGCACCAAAGCCTACGGGATTAATGTTATAGAGGTAAGCTCTTTTAAATTCAATGTAGGAGGGACTGAGTTTGAGGGGTTTATTGACGACTAGATCGGCGACTATCGCTCCTATCCAGGCAATGGCAACATTAGAATAGAGACCCAAAATAGATTCTAAGGTTTCAAATATTCCCAGTTCCATTAATAGTAGAGCGATCGCTACATTGAAAATTAACCAAACTACTCTCCCAGGGTGAGAATGGGTGAGGCGAGAGAAAAAGTTAGACCAAGCGAGAGATCCTGCGTAAGCATTAGTGACGTTAATTTTGATTTGGGAAATTATGACAAATAGAGTGGCGACGAATAAGACAACTTCAGGTTGGGAAAACATATCTGCGAATCCTGCTAGATACATCTGGATGGGTTCTTTGGCTTGAGCGATCGTGTTGCCGTGGGCGATCGCTAATGTTGCTAAAAATGCTCCCCCTAACTGTTTGGCACCACCTAAAATAACCCACCCTGGTCCTGCTACTAGCATTGCTATCCACCATTTCCTGGAATTATTTTGGTTTTTTGGAGGTAAAAACCGCAAGTAATCAACCTGTTCCCCAAGTTGAGCAATTAAAGAAAAGGAAACTTTTGCTGCCATACCAAATAAAATCGGATCGAATTGAGTTCCTGTTGGAGAATTTCCAGTAAAGTTAAACCAATAATTTAGAGCTTCTGGTTCTTTATGAAGCACAAATAAATAGGGAGAAACCATCAAAAACAACCAAATAGGTTGAGTCCACAATTGCAATTTATTGATTAAGGTAACTCCATAAAAAACTATGGGAATAATAATGATTGAAGAAATCAGATAACCCCAGGCTAAGGGAATGTGAAAATATAGTTCTAGAGCTTGAGCCATTATTGCTGCTTCGATGGCAAAGAAAATAAATGTGAAAGAAGCATAAATTAAGGAAGTAATGGTTGAACCAATATATCCAAATCCTGCACCTCTAGTTAGTAAATCTATATCAATATTGTATTTAGAGGCGTAGTAAGCAATAGGAAAACCTGCTAAAAAAATAATTAGACTAACTACAATAATTGCCCAAAAAGAGTTAGTAAAGCCATAGTTGATGACTAAAGAGCCTCCTATTGCTTCTAATGCTAAGAAGGAAATGCCCCCTATTGCAGTATTTGCTACGAGAAATTCTGACCATTTCCGAAATGATTTTGGAGCGTAACGAAGAGAATAATCTTCTAGGGTTTCTGTGGCAACCCAACTGTTGTAATCTCGACGTTCTTTAACTATTTTCGGATCTGTGTTTGTCATTGACTTTAAAAGTTAAGGAGCATTTGGCTAAATTTTACTATTATACCAATGTTTTTTTCTTCTTCCGGCTTCAATTAACTTTTAATCTTTAGATTTAATGATTAATTCATCCTCACAATCAAAAGTAATTAAAGCTTTTTTTATCCTTTCAAATTTTCCTTTATTGTCTAGATTTGCTTCTATAAAATAAGTCTCATTGATAGCAACAGGTTGTCTACATTCGCTTATCCAAAATGCTAATTTTTTGAGCTGTTTAGACCGAAAAGCTGACACTTTTTCCGACCAAAAAATGCTGAAATTTTTATTGGTAAATAGTTTTAGATTTGATCGGTAGAGCAATAGCTATTGGACAATAAATATAGCGCTACGCGAAGCGTGAATAGGGAATAGGGAACAGGGAATAGAGAACAGGGAACAGGGAACAGGTAACAGGTAACAGGTAACAGGTAACAGTAGACTCTCAAAGAGTTTCAGGATGGAGAAATTTCCGGCCTTGGTAATTTGAGGTATGATACCTTGTCCGCATAAGAGCGCGATAGAACTAAGAGTCTGTTTACATGACCAAAAAACTTTCTCCTTCTATTCCTCTTTCTTCCCTCATTTCTCCTGACTCGGTCCTCCTGACTCCTAAGTAATTAAGATTAATATCATACACGCGCTTTACCAACGCCAAATTTCCTAACCTATTTGCGTAGTGCTATAAATAGAACATCAAAAGATAGCGATCGCTTTCTCAGCAGAGCAATAACTATTGGACAATAGATAAATAGAACATCAAAAGATAGCGATCGCTTTCTCAGCAGAGCAATAACTATTGGACAATAGATAAATAGAACATTACAGCGCTTTTCTTTCTTGATGAACCACACCAGCACAACCAAAACCTTGTAGGAACGTTCCATGGAACGTCCCTACTGTGGTCTACCGTGCAGGAAAACTGCTGTAATCTATAAAAAGATAGCGATCGCTTTCTCAACAGAGCAATCACTATTGGACAATAGATAAATAGAACATCAAAATATAGCGATCGCTTTCTCAACAGAGCAATAACTATTGGACAATAAATAGAACATCAAAATATAGCGATCGCTTTCTCAGCAGAGCAATAACTATTGGACAATAAATAGAACATCAAAATATAGCGATCGCTTTCTCAGCAGAGCAATAACTATTGGACAATAGATAAATAGAACATCAAAATATAGCGATCGCTTTCTCAGCAGAGCAATAACTATTGGACAATAAATAGAACATTACAGCGCTTTTCAGATTGATGAACCACACCAGCACAACCAAAACCTTGTAGGAACGTTCCATGGAACGTCCCTACTGTGGTCTACCGTGCAGGAAAACTGCTGTAATCTATAAAAAGATAGCGATCGCTTTCTCAACAGAGCAATAACTATTGGACAATAGATAAATAGAACATCAAAAGATAGCGATCGCTTTGTCAGCAGAGCAATAACTATTGGACAATAGATAAATAGAACATCAAAAGATAGCGATCGCTTTGTCAGCAGAGCAATAACTATTGGACAATAGATAAATTGTTACGAGGATCGGAGTTACGAGGATCGGAGTCAGTATCATTGTGGTTTATTCATATGAAAACCGCTGTAAAATATCTAATGTCAAATATCAAAAATTTAGAGAATCTGGCGTTGGTAATTTGAGGTATGATACCTTGTCCGGATAAGAGCGCGATAGAACTATCTGTTTACATGACCAAAAAACTTTCTCCTTCTATTCCTCTTTCTTCCCTCATTTCTCCTGACTCGGTCCTCCTGACTCCTCAGTAATTAAGATTAATATCATACACGCGCTTTACCAACGCCGAGAATATTTATTGCATGGCTAGTTCTTTCGGCGAAGCAACCTCAAAAGTTTTCTCCTTTCCTCCCAGTACCAACTCAATCCGTTTTCCTGCACGGTAGACCACAGTAGGGACGTTGCTTGAGCATTAATGCGTTTTCCGTTCCGGAATGCTCCTATTCCATGTCACTGAGCGTTAACGGTGTTGTGCTTTAGCTAAACGTCCCTACAATGTTTTGGTTATGGCGGTGTGGTTCATCAAGAAAGAAAAGCGCTGTAAAAGTTAGGGAGTATTTAGCTCAACTCTACTATTATAGCAATATTGTTTCCTTATTCCTGCTTCAATTAAGTTTTAATCTTTATATTTAATGATTAATTCATCCTCACAATCAAAAGTAGTTATTGATAGATATAGCAATCCTAAATTGCTTCTGACAAGTTTTATAATATAGGGTTTTAAAATGATTTCATTTCTCAAAACAAAAAAAAAATTCAGAGTTTCCGTTTCACCCGCAACTATTTCTTGGCGCACCATTTCAGCCAAAATATTCCACTGTTCATCCTTAGTAGCTTCAAATTTTTCCTGCCACAATTTTTCATCTTTTAATTCAGCTAAAAAACGAGAGGCGATCGCCAAAATGTTCTGCTTCTGGCAATTTCTCCAAAGCGGAAATTACACGTCGAAGTAATTCTGTCATATTTCAATATTTATTCACTATAAGGTAATTATAATGGATAATGAGATAGTTTTCATTAGATATCTGGTGAAAATCAAAAACAAAATCAATTCTTATCAGTAAATTATCAATTACTTCCCCTTGTCTCCTATTCCCTATTATCTCACGATCCATTATTAATTATTAATTATTCATTATCCATTAATAAACTTCTTCCTTATTGAATAAAAATGGTATAACCTAATATAAGATCTCAAAATAATTAAGAAATTTATATGGATTTTGAAAGACCATTAGGCTCAGTAATTCAAGGCTCTCTCAGTCAAGGATTAGAAGTACGACTCCACCCAGACATATTAGTAGAAGATATGCGAGTTGGCAAATTTTTAGTCGTACAAGGAGTACGCGCCCATTTTTTCTGTATGCTAACCGATGTTTTATTAGGAACATCTAGCGAACGAATAATGATTAACCCTCCCCTACCCACAGATGATTTTTTGCAATCTGTTTTAGCTGGAGGTAGCACCTACGGAACTATCGAACTTGCTCCAATGTTAATGTTAATTATTGCTCCAGAAGAATTACCAGAATCTTTCAATTTCAACAACAAAAATGATAATCAAAAAAAATTAAAATCGACCGAAAATTTAGCATCCTTTGAAGCTCAAACCAGTGCCGAAATTAAATTAATGCCTGTGAAAACTATTCCTAGTCATTTTTCCCAAGTATTTGAAGCAAGTGTGAGAGATTTTAGTCTAGTTTTTGGTAGGGAAGACGACCCGACTCGGCGGAATTTTGCTGTGGGTAAACCTATTGATATGGATGTACCTGTTTGTTTAGATTTAGATAGATTTGTAGAACGAAGTAATGGAATTTTTGGTAAGTCGGGAACTGGTAAATCTTTTCTGACTCGTCTGCTTTTATCTGGCATTATTCGGAAAGGTGCTGCGGTAAATTTAATTTTTGATATGCACTCGGAATATGGTTGGGAAGCAATGGCAGAAGGAAAACAAATTAATACTGTAAAAGGTTTACGACAATTATTTCCCGATCGAGTCGAACTTTGGACGCTCGATCCAGAATCTACTAAACGTAGAGGGGTGCATGATGCACGAGAATTGTATCTTAGCTATAACCAAATTGAGGTTGAAGATATTGGGTTGGTGCAGCGGGAGTTGAATTTGTCTGAGGCAAGTATTGATAGTGCAAATATTCTCAGAAGTGAATTTGGTAAGTCTTGGATTACTCAATTATTGGCAATGACTAATGAAGATATTCAAACATTTTGTGATGAAAAAAGAGGTCATAAAGGTTCAATTATGTCGTTGCAAAGAAAGTTGTTACGACTCGATAATCTGAAATATATGCAGACAAAAAATACGAATAATTATATAGAAGAAATATTAGAATCTTTAGATGCAGGAAAACACGTTATTATTGAATTTGGTTCCCAGTCAAATATGCTTTCCTATATGTTGGCAGCTAATATGATTACTCGCCGAATTCATAACAGTTATGTGCGGAAAGCAGATAAATTTTTAAGTTCTAAAAATCCGAGCGATCGCCCTCAACCATTAGTTATAACTATTGAGGAAGCTCACCGTTTTCTCGACCCTGCCATAGTACGTTCAACTATTTTTGGTACGATCGCTAGGGAGATGCGGAAGTATTTTGTGACTTTATTGGTGGTAGATCAACGACCTTCCGGAATAGATGCAGAAGTTATGTCTCAAATAGGTACGAGAATTACCGCTCTGTTGAATGATGATAAAGATATTGATTCTATTTTTACGGGAGTTTCTGGCGGTCATAGTTTGCGGTCTGTTTTGGCAAAATTGGATTCTAAACAGCAAGCGTTGGTATTAGGTCATGCAGTACCGATGCCTGTGGTAATTCAGACTCGTGCTTACGATCAGACTTTTTATCAGGAAATTGGAGATACAGATTGGCGGTATGTTTCTGATGATGAATTGTTTGAAGCAGCTCAGGTGGCTTTAGATGATATTGGGTTTTAGTTGAGGAGGGAGGTTATTTTTCGGTTGTTAGTAGTGGGGGAGTGTCGGGAGTCTTGGGAGTGTCAGAAGTTTCAGGAGTGTCGGGAGTGTCGGGAGTCTTGGGAGTGTCAGAAGTTTCAGGAGTGTCGGGAGTTTCAGGAGTGTCATAAATTTCGGGAGTGTCGGGAGTGTCATAAATTTCGGGAGTGTCGGGAGTGTCATAAATTTCGGGAGTCTTGGGAGTGTCGGGAGTGTTGGTAGTGTCAGAAGTTTCGGAACTCTCAGAAGTTTCGGAACTCTCAGAAATTTCGGAAGCGTCAGAAGTTTCGGGAGTGTTGGGAGTTTCGGGAGTGTCGAAAGCGTCAGAAGTGTTAGGAGTGTTGGGAGTTTCGGGAGTGTTGGGAGTTTCGGGAGTGTTGGGAGTTTCGGGAGTTTCGGGAGTTTCGGGAGTGTTGGGAGTTTCGGGAGTGTTGGGAGTGTTGGGAGTTTCGGGAGTGTTGGGAGTGTCGAAAGCGTCAGAAGTGTTAGGAGTGTTAGGAGTGTTGGGAGTTTCGGTAGTTTCGGTAGTTTCGGGAGTTTCGGGAGTTTCGGGAGTGTTGGGAGTTTCGGAATTCTCGGAACTCTCAGAAGTTTCGGAACTCTCAGAAGTTTCGGAACTCTCAGAAGTTTCGGAACTCTCAGAACTCTCGGAAGTGTCGGAACCGTCGGAAGTGTCGGAACCGTCGGAAGTCTCAGAACTCTCAGAAGTGTCGGAACCGTCGGGAGTGTCGGAACTCTCGGAAGTCTCAGAACTCTCCGAACCGTCGGGAGTGTCGGGAGTGTCGGAACTCTCCGAACTCTCACAAGTGTCGGAACTATCGGAAGTGTCGGAACTCTCACATCGGAACTCTCGGGAGTATCAGAAGTGTCGGGAGTGTCAGAACCGTTAGAAGTGTCGGGAGTATCAGAAGTGTCGGAAGTCTCAGAAGTGTCGGAAGTGTCGGGAGCATCGGGAGTGTCAGGAGTCTCAGAAGTGTCGGGAGTGTCGGGAGTGTCGGAAGTGTCGGGAGTGTCGGGAGTGTTGGAGGTGTCAGAACTGTCGGAAGTGTTGGAGGTGTCGGGAGTGTCGGAAGTGTCGGGAGTATCAGAAGTGTCGGAAGTCTCAGAAGTGTCGGAAGTCTCAGAAGTGTCAGAACCGTTAGAAGTGTCGGAAGTTTCAGAAGTGTCGGGAGTATCAGAAGTTTCGGGAGTGTCAGAACCGTTAGAAGTCTCAGAAGTGTCGGGAGTGTCAGGAGTCTCAGAAGTGTTGGAGGTGTCAGAACTGTCGGGAGTGTCGGAAGTTTCGGGAGTGTCGGGAGTGTTGGAGGTGTCAGAACTGTCGGAAGTGTTGGAGGTGTCGGGAGTGTCGGAAGTGTCGGGAGTGTTGGGAGTGTCGAAAGCTTCAGAAGTGTTAGGAGTGTTGGGAGTGTCAGAAGCGTCGGGAGTGTCAGAAGCGTCGGGAGTGTCAGAAGCGTCGGGAGTGTTGGGAGTGTCGAAAGCTTCAGAAGTGTTAGGAGTGTTGGGAGTGTCAGAAGCGTCGGGAGTGTTGGGAGTGTCGAAAGCGTCAGAAGTGTTAGGAGTGTTGGGAGTTTCGGGAGTTTCGGGAGTTTCGGGAGTTTCGGGAGTTTCGGGAGTTTCGGGAGTGTTGGGAGTTTCGGGAGTGTCATAAATTTCGGAACTCTCGGAACTCTCAGAAGTTTCGGAACTCTCGGAACTCTCAGAAGTTTCGGAACTCTCGGAACTCTCAGAACTCTCGGAAGTCTCAGAACTCTCGGAAGTCTCAGAACTCTCGGAAGTCTCAGAACTCTCGGAAGTCTCAGAACTCTCGGAAGTCTCAGAACTCTCGGAAGTGTTGGAACCGTCGGGAGTGTCGGAACTCTCGGAAGTGTCAGAACTCTCCGAACCGTCGGGAGTGTCGGGAGTGTCGGAACTCTCCGAACTCTCACAAGTGTCCGAACTCTCACAAGTGTCGGAACTCTCACAAGTGTCGGAGGTGTCGGAGGTGTCGGAACTCTCACAAGTGTCGGAGGTGTCGGAGGTGTCGGAAGTTCCGGAAGTCTCAGAAGTCTCAGAACCGTTAGAAGTGTCGGAAGTGTTGGAAGTGTCAGAATTCTCAGAACTCTCGGAAGTCTCAGAACCGTTAGAAGTGTCGGGAGTGTCGGAACTATCGGAACTCTCGGGAGTGTCGGAAGTGTCGGAACTATCGGAACTCTCGGAAGTGTCGGAACTATCGGAACTCTCGGGAGTATCAGAAGTGTCGGGAGTGTCAGAACCGTTAGAAGTGTCGGGAGTATCAGAAGTGTCGGGAGTGTCGGAAGTTTCAGAAGTGTCGGGAGCATCGGGAGTGTCAGGAGTCTCAGAAGTGTCGGAAGTTTCGGGAGTGTCGGGAGTGTCGGAAGTTTCGGGAGTGTCGGAGGTGTCAGAACTGTCGGAAGTGTTGGAGGTGTCGGGAGTGTCGGAAGTGTCGGGAGTATCAGAAGTGTCGGGAGTGTCAGAACCGTTAGAAGTGTCGGGAGTATCAGAAGTGTCGGGAGTGTCAGAACCGTTAGAAGTGTCGGGAGCATCGGGAGTGTCAGGAGTCTCAGAAGTTTCGGAAGTGTCGGGAGTGTCGGGAGTGTCGGAAGTTTCGGGAGTGTCGGGAGTGTTGGAGGTGTCAGAACTGTCGGAAGTGTTGGAGGTGTCGGGAGTGTCGGAAGTGTCGGGAGTATCAGAAGTTTCGGAAGCGTCAGAAGTTTCGGGAGTGTTGGGAGTGTCGAAAGCGTCAGAAGCGTCGGGAGTGTTGGGAGTGTCGAAAGCGTCAGAAGTGTTAGGAGTGTTGGGAGTGTCAGAAGCGTCGGGAGTGTTGGGAGTGTCGAAAGCGTCAGAAGTGTTAGGAGTGTTGGGAGTGTCAGAAGCGTCGGGAGTGTTGGGAGTTTCGGGAGTTTCGGGAGTGTTGGGAGTTTCGGGAGTTTCGGGAGTGTTGGGAGTTTCGGAACTCTCAGAAGTTTCGGAACTCTCGGAACTCTCAGAAGTTTCGGAACTCTCGGAACTCTCAGAAGTTTCGGAACTCTCAGAACTCTCAGAAGTGTCGGAACTCTCGGAACTCTCAGAAGTGTCGGAAGTCTCAGAAGTGTCGGAAGTCTCAGAAGTGTCGGAAGTCTCAGAACTCTCGGAAGTGTCGGGAGTGTCGGAAGTGTCAGAACTCTCCGAACCGTCGGGAGTGTCGGGAGTGTCGGAACTCTCCGAACTCTCACAAGTGTCGGAACTATCGGAAGTGTCGGAACTCTCAAATCGGAACTCTCGGGAGTGTCAGAACCGTTAGAAGTGTCGGGAGTCTCAGAAGTGTCGGAAGTCTCAGAAGTGTCGGGAGTGTCAGGAGTCTCAGAAGTGTCGGAACTGTCGGGAGTGTCGGGAGTGTCGGAAGTTTCGGGAGTGTCGGGAGTGTTGGAGGTGTCAGAACTGTCGGAAGTGTTGGAGGTGTCGGGAGTGTCGGAAGTGTCGGGAGTCTCAGAAGTGTCGGAAGTCTCAGAACCGTTAGAAGTGTCGGGAGTGTCGGGAGTGTCGGAACTATCGGAAGTGTCGGAAGTGTCGGAACTATCGGAAGTGTCGGAAGTGTCGGAACTATCGGAACTCTCGGGAGTCTCAGAAGTGTCGGGAGTGTCAGAACCGTTAGAAGTGTCGGGAGCATCGGGAGTGTCAGGAGTCTCAGAAGTGTCGGAACTGTCGGGAGTGTTGGAGGTGTCAGAACTGTCGGAAGTGTTGGAGGTGTCGGGAGTGTCGGAAGTGTCGGAAGTGTTGGAGGTGTCGGGAGTGTCGGAAGTGTCGGGAGTATCAGAAGTGTCGGGAGTATCAGAAGTGTCGGGAGTATCAGAAGTGTCGGGAGTGTCGGAAGTTTCAGAAGTGTCGGAAGTCTCAGAAGTGTCGGGAGTGTCGGAAGTTTCAGAAGTGTCGGAAGTCTCAGAAGTGTCGGAAGTTTCAGAAGTGTCGGAAGTCTCAGAAGTCTCAGAAGTTTCGATTGTAGGGGCGAATGGCTATTCGCCCCTACTGGCGCGTCAAGCGTGAAATAGTGTTTGAGAAAAATTCTCCAAACCTTGTCATAGCAAGAATTATACTCAAAATACATCTCCGAAAATTAAAAATCAAATCAATTCTCATCCATAAATTATCTATTCTTTCTTCCTGTTCCCTGTTCCCTGTTCCCTGTTCCCTGTTCCCTGTTCCCTCTTTTCCGGAGATGTCTAAAAATTTAATACACCATTTTCAGCTTGACGCGCCCCTACCCATTGTACGACGATCGCTATTACCGATTATTCCAAGACAAAATCAGACGCACTAATTCTAGGCGCACCTTCTAATGTGGCAATTTTTCCGCCACCTCCAAAACCAGCTAATGAACCATTGGCATTGTAATATAAATCTCCGGTAGAGCGATCGTATACGATATCTGCTCTGGAGTTGGCAACGGCATTTTTTCTGTTAACTGCTTGAAACTCTCGCCTAATACTGAACCCTTCTCCTAATTCACTTTTGAGAGTCGTAAATGTGTCAGTATCAAGAATTATATCGTCAATATTGCGTTGAAAGTCTTTAATGATGTCTATGCCTACATCTTTTTTCTTGTAAACTTTGCCACTACCTAAAATAAAGTCATCTGCACCGCCACCACCTGTTAAGACATCGTTGCCTGATCCGCCAGTTAAGGTGTCTCTACCGCCACCACCTGTTAATGTGTCATTCCCTCCTCTACCAGTTAAGACATCGTTGCCACCTTTACCATTAATGCGTTCGCCTTTATTTGTTCCTTGGAGTCGGTTGTTTCTATTATTACCGTTGATGTTTTTACCGAGTTTGCTTGTATTGCTGTCAGATGTAGAGAATTCCCATGTGAGGACGTCGTGGATGTTGTTGTCAACACCCATAAAGCTACCATCTGTTGCTGCACTGAATCCGACATGAACGGTTGTTTCACCTCCTATAATATTAGTAAATGTAGAAAAAGCAGGTTTTTTCGGTTTTTTTGAGGTTTCAGATACAAATACATTCAGCTGATCATTGTTGCCATTATAATCAATCCAGGCATTAATAATATTTCCACTATTTAAGTCTAAATCTGGGGTACTTGTCACTTTAGACTCAATAGATCCACCAGAATTTAAACCAATATGATTGTCATTAGGATCGAAAGAGTTGTCTTGGTCAGTATCAAACTCTATAGCAATGCTTGAAGAAATACCTCTGTAGCCTAACCCACTGCGATTGGAACCTAGAGATTGAGCCGCTTTACTGTCTTTATGCAGCATAAAAACAAAACCTTCACGTCCTGATTCGGAACCATTACTATTATGAAGTTGAAACTGAAAGTGGGTATTGAAAGAGGTCTTGTCTTTCATAGGAATAGGCTTAGAATAAAAAGCACTACCTGCTTCCCAACCACCACCGTTGGTAAGACGCAACACATCATTGGTGAGGCGAGCATCCCCATTCAAGCTTACCTTTAATGGATTACTGAAATTCTTAAAACTGAATTTAGTCATTATTCTCTATGTTTATGTTGTTAGTAAATTGCTGAGTAAGTCTTAATAACCTGTAAATCGAGCCAGTTCAAATGGGTCTGACAAATGTTGCCTGCTTGTCATTGCCAGGGGAATACTTAACAATTAGTAGATATAATAGCACTATATAAATATAATATGTCTACAGATTTATGAATATTCAAGAAATCTTAAAGTTAGCTGAAGAGCTAATTTATGACCATACTGGGGAAAATTTAGACTACCTGCAAAAAACGATATTGCAACGCACTTTAGAAAATCAGACTTACAAAAAAATTGCTGAGGAAACTTACGAAGCGCGAAACTCATGTTAAGTATATCGGTTCTAAATTATAGAAAACTTTATCGGAAATACTCGGTGAAAATATTACCAAAGCAAATTTTAGAACAATATTAGAAAATGCAAATATTTACAATTTTGCGCCAGTTTTTTGTAAGGATAAGGTCACAAGTAATATCAATATTTGTCCGTCAAACCCTGGCGTTTCCCCAACAAAAACCAACTCTCAACAAAAACCAACTCAAAATATTATCGACCTAGACAAAGCACGAGAAATTATCAACTTTTATGGTCGTACAAACGAACTTTCCACCTTATCAAAATGGATAGTAAGCGATCGCCTCCGTGTCATCTCCCTTTTAGGAATAAGTGGTATTGGCAAAACAAGTCTTTCTCTAAAATTAATTCAGGAAATAAATGGGTTGAGAGAAAATGGGTTTGTGGGAAACCAAGATAGGTTTGGAGACCAAACCCCTACGAATTTTACCGAGGAAATAAATGGGTTTGGAGACCAAACCCCTACGAATTTGACTGAGGAAATAAATGGGTTTGGAGACCAAACCCCTACGAATTTTACCGAGGAAATAAATGGATTTAGAGACCAAACCCCTACGTTTAATTACATCATTTATCGAACCCTTCGCTTTTCTCCCACTCTCACCCAAACTATTACTAACCTCTTGCAAATTTTTGCACCAGAAACAGAAACTTCCGACAATATCGAAACCCTATTATCAAAACTCCAAAAATATCTAGAAAAATATCGTTGCTGCATCATATTTGATGACGTACAAAAATTATTTGCTCCTGGAAAACTTGCAGGTCAATATAAATCTGGTTACGAAGATTATCAAGATTTTTTTCAACTACTTGTCACAGTCTCCCATCAGAGTTCTTTACTGTTAATAAGTAGAGAAAAAATCCCAGAAATTATCAAATTAGAAACAGAAAATTATCCAGTACGAACCTTAATTTTAGGAAGTTTAGGAATTGCTGCTCAAAAAATCTGCCAAAAACACCAATTAGCAGATCGAGAATTCTGGGAAAAATTGATTAATAATTATCAAGGAAATCCCCGATGGTTAGATATGACAGCAACAACAATTCAAGAATTATTTAGCGGTCAAGTAGCAGAATTTATAGAATATGAAACCCTAATTTTACCAGAAGCATTACAAGCAGAATTAGAACAACAATTGCAACGTTTATCTCCTGTGGAAATCAGAATTATGGAACAAGTTGCTAACCAAGATCAACCTATTTCAATAGGAGAAATAATTAGCAAATTACAACTATCCATTCAGGAATCTGTCAACTTAATTCAATCCCTGAAAAACCGATTATTATTAGATAGACAATTAGAGAATAATTTGACAGTATTTACTCTTAATTCTGTCTGGAAACAATACTTAATAAACTGTTTGCAAAATAAGTCTTAAGAGAGTTATTGAGTGACTAAAATCTAAAAGTAAAAGGTACTTCAAGAGATTAAAATTTGGTAGATTGATTAGGTGGAAAGGTATATCTATTCCCTTTATTTTAACTCTTTAATACTTGTCTTGATTTCTTTCTCCCTATTCCCTATTCCCTATTCCCTATTCCCTATTCCCTATTCCCTGTTCCCAGTTAAGTGTTCCCAGTTAAGTGTTCCCTGTTCCCTATCTCCTTTTTATATTTCCTGATACATTCAGTCTCTAAAAAATCAACTTGAAAAATTGGAAAGTATCAACAAATTGTAGGGGCTATTTGCCCCCCTACTGGTTTAGCAAATTGGTATTATAAGTCATCGATTGAAATAGAATCCTGTGCAGTATGTCTGACTCTTAAGACTTGTACAACCTGCTCTTTGACTACAAACAAAATCCGGTGTTTATTGTAAATCAATTGCCTAATTTCTCTACCAACATCAGCACTCTCAGGAGCAATCGTACATCTGTTCGGGAAAGTTTCTAGAGACAAAATTGCATCTACGAAACCATTATACCATTCCGAAGCTTTTTGAAGATTTTGTTGTTGAATCCACAAAAAGACATTTTCTGCATCAGATAAAGCAGATGGAGAAATTTCAACTTGAAATATCATGTTTTTTTCTTAATTCTGCTAATGCAAAACGGGCAGGTTTTCCCTTACCTTGTTCAAATTCTGTTATTCCTTGGCGAATTGCCGCTACTGATTCAGCATAATCTAATCTTTCCACTAATTTTTGATAGGCAATTGCATCTTGAATCACTAGCTCTGCTTTACCATTAACTGTCAAGACTATAGGTTTTTGTGTTTCTTTAATTTGTTCTACAAAATACTTCGGGTTATCCTGGAAATCTGTGAGTGAATGGTCGGTCATATCATTTTTTAAATTAAACATTAACGTAAGCATTCACCTATTAGCTAACGGCTGAATGCTTACTATCCATTATAAATCAATACAGTTCAGTTGAGGATTTTTTTGGCAGTTTTGTAGTCTGAAAAGCCTATCTAATGGTTCTATATCTTATGAGTTTTCGTCTTAACTGTTTGCTCCGCATGACCTAGAAAACCGTATTTCGCTATAATAGACATCTCCGAAAATTAAAAATAGAATCAATTCTTATCCAGAAATTATCAATTACTTCTTCCTGTTCCCAGTTAAGTGTTCCCTCTTTTCCGGAGAGGTCTAATATTGTTACCAGAAAATAAGGTCTTAAGCCTTCTCTTGACTTCGCCACGAGCTGTCGCTCTACAAGGAGATGAAAAAAATCAACTTTAATATTTCCAGCCTCCTACTGAAGTAAGAGGTACTGATAACTGATAACTGATAACTGATAACTGAAATGACGATTTCCCACAACCAAACAGCACAAATTAACTGAAGTTATCGTCAGTCAAGCTTAAGTGCGAATAAATATTCTTTTGTGATGATCTACTGCCTATAGAAACAAACTATACATATATAAAAAGTTGTTTGCTAGGTTGTCTTGCAGGATCTGATGAAAATTCATTATGTATAAATTCCACTGGCTCATAAGTATTAATCCACAAATGAGCGCCACATTTGGCGGGTTTGTAAGGTTCATAGACGATTTGGCAAGGACCTGGAATATATAACTCATAACCATAATCGTTTCGATCGCCGTCCTTAACAGAAAGCACAGGTTCCAATTCCTCTGGAGGCTTACCCTTATTACCTTTAATCTTGCTTTGATTAACATGAATCATTTTAGGTTCCTTGGGTTTTTCCTTGTGCCAGATACCTTGAGGACCGCGCCGAGCCGGAATGATTACAGGCATTCCATTCTCAGAAACTGGGATTTCCCAGAATCTACCATTTTTCTCAGCATCTTGGACTCTTCCTTGAGCCAATAAAACAAGCAGACGTTGACGAGAGATACCTAATAACATAGACGCTTCTCTAGTACCCATAGTACCCATGATTTTTCCCTCAACTGTTGGACAATAGTCAGTATATAATAAAAAGGTAACTTTGACAAAGTTACCTAAAAATAATTGTAAATGAAATTATTGATGAGTGTTAACCTAAATTATTTAGAGGCTGCCCAAATTTGCCAAACCAAGAATCACACCAGCACCTAAAATATGACCAAAGCTTGTAGTTGCCAAAACACCAGCTACTCCAAAACCACCAAAAAAGTTGGAACCAGGCATCGCTGGACCGACACTAGGATATTTAACTGTTAACTTGGCAAAAGCGATCGCTACGATATTGCAGATAATCATTATTAGGGCAATTTTTGGACTCCAGCTAAAAGTATTGGGGCCAAGTGTTAATAAGGTTGAGTAAAGCATTTTTTCTTGTCCTATGTTATGTGTACATTGAAAACCTCAGTTGCATCTTTATATCAGAAAATTGTTCTTTTTTTTCTCCTGGTGAGACTTAGCAATAATTCTTTACAAATTTAGAAGGAAGAGGGAAGAAGGAAGAAAATTGATTATTAATATTTTCTTACTTGAAGTATTCGCTGAATAAATATATTAATTATGACTGTTATAAAACACAATATTAGTCGAGTAAACAAACATAAATAAATTGGCAAACTTAAAAATTTGCCAATTTTTTCTTCCTAGAGATATCAGATTTTTTATTTTAAATTTACTAATTACTAGAATCTATAGGATATACGATCTAGCCAGGGAAAAAATTAAAACAATCCACAAAAATAAATGTATTCCCAGACAAAAGGAAAAATTCAATTGTCTTGATTGCGAGAAAATCTTTCGATTCAGAAATTCCCAATATTTTTGATCCCCAAACAGCAGAGAACAGAGGATTTAGCATTCTAAGCATTCAGCTATTAGCTATTAACTCTCAACAATAAAACTTTACTATTAAGGACAGTATTTAAATGAATATAGACTCAAGGTCAAGGGAGCTGACTTTAGTAGTAAGATTTAATTCTGCCACAATTAATAAAGCTTTTATCTCAGACTAAAAGTAATAGCTATTTTACTACCGTACAACTTCGTTTTGCTAGCGCAAAGCTCCGCTAACGGCTGTAGTCGACATGACAAACGCTACGCGACATGAAAAACGCAGTTACCGAAGAAATAAGGTTTAAAGCCTCTCGTTTCAAAGAGAAAAAATTCCTTTTAACTAATCCTCTTCTTTTTAAGAAGAGGTAATTATTAATTATTAATTATTAATTATTAATTATTAATTATTGAAGACCTAAGAGGCTAGCTGACGGCTGAATTTTTACTTAACATTTATGATCCAATAAATAAGGTTTTAAGTCTAATCTTTTAAGAGAATAAACAAATAAAATTCCGTATTTCAAGTCTCCTACTAATTTCAAGATGTACTGATAACTCTTAACTGATAACTAATAATTGAATTAAGGCAACCAAATATTAGGAAATATCGACTTCCCGACTTCTCGCATTGACTGGTTAATCGTCCTGAAAAATTTAATATGCTCCTCATCTTCTTCCACAGGAATAATATTAGCTTTCTCCCCTAACTTAAACTTATCCACTACTAAATTTGCAGCCTCCAAACCAGTCACATAAGCTTTTTCCTGAGACCAGGAACCATGACGATTAACAATCCAATCCCCACTCATAAATACATTGTCAAAACTTGTCTTTGCTGAAAGTAAATATTGATAGCTACCAGGGAAAAAATGAGTCACCCCTTCCCTCACTCTTACAACACTCTGGTCAATAATTTCTGCTGCTCTAAATTCAGGAATACAAGTTGCTAAATATCCCTGCACAATTTTAATTATCTCCTCATCACTCAAAGGTAAAAATTGATTAGCATGATAAAAATCTACTTCTAAAACCGTTCCTGCTTCATCTCGAAATTCGTCATGTAAAGCATTCAAATCAAAAAACGTCCAACCAGTAGTTTTATCAAATCCAAAACAAGCATTAGAAGCACGAGGAATCAGAATTTTTCTATCAAACCATAACCTAATTCCTAATACATCAACACCACCCAGATTATTAATATTCCTAAATTCTTGACGACTTTGTAAAGCTTCACTTCCCGCCAAAATCTTTTTCATTCCACTAATACCAACAGCAAAAATTACAGCATCCGCCTCAAATATTTGCTCTTCACAAACGACTCCTGTTGCTTTGCCATTATCATCAACAATTAAGTCAGTAACTCGCTGTTTTGTCAGAACTTTTCCACCTAAATTTTCAATATTTTCCACCCAAGGTTTAAATATCATTTCCCCCACAGTTCCCCGACACCAAACCACATCAAAATTAGGTTGATGACCCAGAATAAAATAATACAACATACCCAAAGCAGCAGCAGCCGAGCATTGTTCTCCCGGAGCAAATAAACCAACTAATAACATGGCATTAAAAGCATCATCATATAATCTTTTAGTCACACCATATTGTTTGAATAATTCTCTAGCCGTTACTGAATCATATCGTTGCCAAGCTTCATCCGAATTATCAAAATCTATCAGGGAATAAAGTAGTGGCAGAGCAGAAAGGCGATCGCTCAAAGGCAATCGTTTAAATTGAGTATAAATAAAAGTACCAAGAGGCGTTGGTAGAGGTGGTAAATCTTGAAAAATTGGTGATTCTACTTCTAATCCAGCAGGAGAATATTGAGCCGAACGAGTCCAAGGAGTAAAAGGATTAAGGTTTAATTCCTTGACTAGAGAGAATATGTTATGGTAGGGATACCAAAAACCATGTATGCCCACTTCCACTGAACGGCCACCAGAAGTTTTCCAACCAGCCACTAAACCACCAGGATAAGGGCCAGCTTCTAGAAGTGTAACATCATAGCCGTTTTTGGCCAAGTGATGAGTGGCTCCTAAACCAGCCCAACCAGCACCTACTACTACTATTTTTGGAGTTTGAGTTTCTGTTTTCATAATATTTTCAATTTCAAGTCAAAAATTACTGGATTTTTGTGGATTTTCTACAGCCTGTTTTCAGTTTGTTTCTCAATTTGATTAACTTTATGAATCTATGTTAAAGCTATACAGTTAAACTAAAGATGTAGAGGTAATTTCAAAATATTATTTCAGACATATAGGATTTATATTTGAGTTATGTAGGAAGTATTTGGAAATTGAGGGATTAGAAGTAATATTTTCCGATTTTTTATATATTTATGTTTTTTAACAAATTAAATTACTTAAGGATGCTATATCTTAATATTTTTTATCTAAAATAACAAAATATTTTGACTGCCTTGACTATTTTTGTAACTAAATCAAAAGTTTTTTCATGTTTTTAGATATCCAAATTTTTTCAAATAAAAAGTCAATTTTACTAACCCCTTGAAAACTTTAGATCTAATGCTTTCTAACTTCAAACCTATCAACTCTACTTTGAAAGAAGTAGTTAAAATCAAAATATAAAGTCTATATTTACTGGTAAAACAGAATAGACATTATCACAAAACCTTTATAAAGTCAAGAAAAAAATATTAGTGTCATACTCAACCCAGAACAGCCAAGAGCTGGATCTGAAGACCTTATTTCCATTTGAACTAGACAACTTCCAGAAACAGGCGATCGCTGCCCTGAACGCTGTAAAATCAGTAGTTGTTTGTGCCCCCACAGGCTCAGGCAAAACCTTAATCGGAGAATATGCCATCTACCGCGCCCTAAGTCGTGGACAACGAGTATTCTACACCACACCCCTAAAAGCCCTATCAAACCAAAAATTGCGGGACTTCCGTAACCTATTTGGACCCGAAATGGTAGGACTTGTCACAGGAGATACCTCTGTCAACCGGGAAGCACCAGTCCTAGTAATGACCACAGAAATCTTCCGCAATATGCTGTACGGTACTCCCATTGGAGAAATAGGCACATCCCTGGAAAAAGTAGAAGCAGTAGTTCTAGATGAATGCCACTACATGAACGATCGCCAACGAGGCACAGTCTGGGAAGAATCAATAATTTACTGTCCGCCAGAAATCCAACTATTGGCCCTCTCCGCCACAGTAGCCAACAGTGACCAACTCACAGACTGGATTCTCAAAGTCCATGGACCAACCGAACTGATCTACTCTGATTTCCGACCAGTCCCCCTAGAATTTAATTTCTCCAACAATAAAGGCTTATTTCCTCTACTCAACAACAATCAAAAAAGAATCAATCCCCAACTCAAGCCTAAAAGTAGACACACAGGAAGAGATAAAAGAGACAGACAACAAGAACCAACCTTATCAACAGTCTTATCTCAGCTCAAAGAGCGAGATATGTTACCAGCCATCTACTTCATATTCAGCCGTAGAGGATGCGCTCGTGCAGTAACAGAAATAGCAGTCAGCAATCTTACCTTGGTCAATGAAGCAGAAGCAACCAAACTAAAAAAGCTAATTCAGGAATTTCTCAATCGCAACCCAGAGCTAGCCAGGTCTCAACAGTTAGAACCTCTCACCAGAGGAATAGCAGCTCACCATGCCGGAATGTTACCAGTCTGGAAAGGATTAGTTGAAGAATTATTTCAGCAAGGCTTAATCAAAGTAGTATTTGCCACAGAAACCTTAGCGGCAGGAATTAATATGCCAGCCCGAACAACCGTTATTTCTAGTCTTTCCAAGCGTACAGATGATGGACACCGACTTCTAAAACCATCAGAATTTCTGCAAATGGCAGGTAGGGCAGGACGGCGAGGAATGGATCATCAAGGTTATGTTCTAACTGTGCAAACCAGGTTTGAGGGTGCTAAGGAGGCAGCTTATTTAGCAACTTCAGGAGCTGACCCCTTGGTTAGTCAGTTTACTCCTAGCTACGGTATGGTACTGAATTTACTACAAACTCATACGTTGGAGGAGGCAAAAGATTTAGTAGAACGTAGTTTTGGTCAGTATTTGTCTACCTTATCTCTGTTGCCAGAGCGAAAAGAGATTGAACAAAAGTTAGAGGAATTGACCTCTGTCGAGAATAAACTAGGAATTTATGAAGAGAATGATTGGGTTAATCTCGAACAACTACTGGCAAGTTATGAAAAGTTACGGGAAAAAGCCAAAGAGGAAAAACGACTGCTGAAGATTTTACAAAAGCAGGCAGAGGAAACTCGGATTAGAGAGATGTCTTTATCTTTGTCTTTTGCAGTATTGGGAACTGTGGTTAGTTTAAAAGGAAAGCACGTTCCTACTGCCAAGAAATCGACTTCCGAACCGATTCCAGCAGTATTAGTGGCAAAAGTTCGTGGTTCTGGTCAGTCTCCTTACTCCTTGTGTTTAGGTAGAGATAATCGGTGGTATGTAGTAGGAGCAATGGATGTAGTGGCTTTACACGCAGAGTTGCCTCGGTTGGTTGCTGTAGACTACATGGAATTGCCTGAAGAGATGGAATCTCGTTTGGGGCAATGTCGCAAAGGAGATGAAACAACTCTTGCTTTAGCTCAACAAATTCCAGTAGTACCAGTGCCAGTAGATGCTCCAGAGGTTTTAGCACAAATGCAAAAAGTAGCAATGGTGGAAGCACAAGCCGAGGAACATCCTGTGAAAGAATGGGGGAACCCTCGTACTTTGTTAAAGGGTTGGCGACGGATGGAAATGTTGAGGGAAGAAATAGAGGATCGCCAAAATGATTTGGAGGATCGGTTGGCACATCACTGGCAAGAGTTTCTTAATCTAATTGAAATTTTACAGTATTTTGGCTGTCTGCATGGAGTCAAGCCTACAGATATTGGTCAAGCTTGTGCAGCAATTCGGGGTGATAATGAATTGTGGCTTGGTTTAGTGCTGATGTCTGGAGCTTTTGACGGACTTGACCCCCATCATTTAGCTGCTGCTTGTGCTGCTCTGGTCACGGAGATTAGTAGACCTGATAGTTGGACTCGTTATGAGTTGTCTGCTGAAGTGAAGGAGGCTTTGGCTAGTTTGCGTAGTTTAAAACAGCAGTTAATTAAGGTTCAACATCGGTATGGGGTAGCTTTACCTGTTTGGTTGGATTGGTTGAAACTGGATTTAATTGGTTTGGTGGAACAGTGGGCTTTGAGAGTGGAATGGCAGGAGTTAGTGGAAAATACAAGTCTGGATGAGGGGGATGTTGTTCGGATTTTACGTCGGACTTTGGATTTTTTGTCTCAGATTCCTCATGTGCCTTATTTATCTGATGTTTTGAAACGGAATGCTTATCGGGCTATGCAGTTGATTGATCGTTTCCCTGTGAATGAGGAAATTGACTCTGTATGAATGCAAAGTCAATCTCTAAAATGATTACTGAATAAGGATCGTGGTTATTTTAAGGCAAAACATATATAGAGAGATAGAGTTTTGACTTAATCACAGAATAACGATATAATACGTTAAAAAGCATACCATTAGATAGGCTGTACTTATCAATATATGAAATCAATTCATACCAAGCTCAAACTCGCGGAACAAGTAGAAAACCATAATGGCTCAACACCCCGGTTATAGCAGATGGTGTTATAATTGGGGTAAAAGGTTTATGGAATGCTGCTTATAGAGATGGTTATAAGCCAAATATTCGTAAGCTCAGAGAGGTTTTTACCAATCACACAAAGACCTCTTTACCCTTGGATGAAAAACTTGTCGTAAGCGAGTCTATCAATATGCTTGTCCTAACTTGGGTGAAGCATTTCAGAGATTCTTTCAAGGACCTTTGAAAACACCCAAGGTTTAAGAAGAAAGGTAGGATAATAATGAATAATTAATAATGAATAATTAATAATTATTGTTCATTATTAATTGTTCAGGACTTACGCAAAGACACTATATATAGTGTTTGTCATTAAAGGTTGGTTTATTTAGCGATATAGCTGCCGCTAGGCTCCGCCAACGTTTGAACAACAAAATATAAAAACCTTAAAAATTTGCTTTACGCAAAATTACTTGGTAGACTAGATTAGTATGAAAATAATTATTTATCAATGCCAATATTTATGAACTTTAATTATATAAAATATTGTGAGTATTTAATAAGTAGTCATAAAAATTATACTCTAACAAATCTGGCCGAGCATCTGGAAAAAATTAGCCACGATCAAATTAATCGTCCTACAAAAAAATGTTGATTTAGGAACAGAAACTTTGTGGGAAAATGTAAGGGGAGAAATTGTCACTTCTGAAGATGGTTATTTAATTTTTGATGATACAGTATATTAATAAAAAATATTCCCATAAAATTGATAGCGAAGCTCCTCTGAAAGAGGCACTTTTCCGGCGTCAATGAGCGTGGTAATGAACATGGAGTAGTGAATGGAATAGGAATAGTTAATTGCTTATATTTTAATCCTGATATAGAGCAATGCAAGGATAATAGATTATCGTATCTATAATCCAGAAAGTGATGAAAAGAGTAAAATAGATCATGTTCAATAAATGATGGTTGATGTAGTAAAAAAGAAGAAAATACCAGTAAAAATAGTATTGATGGATAGTTGGTATGCAACGATTAAGACTAATGGCGCTAATAGATAATTTAGGTAAAATTTACTATTGCCAATTAAAAATTAATCGTTTAGTAGACAAGGGGTGGGGGTGTAAAAAAATATCAAAAACTGGAATAATTAAAATGGAATGAGTTAGAATTAGTATCAGGAAAGATTATTAAGATTAAAGGTTTTCCTAGAGATAAAAAAGTCAAATTATTCTGGGCTACTGTTTCTACAAACAGAACAGAATATATTGCAATATCATGACCTCAGTTCCCAAAGTACAGATGACGTTGAGTTTGAAATTCAAACTAGATGGAAAATTGAGGAATTCCACAGATAAATTAAACAACTAACAGGGCTTGAGTTTTGCCAATGTCGTCGGGCAAAAATTCAAAAAAACACAAAAGCTTGTGCTATGTTGGTGTGGAATCATTTGAAAAAAATGGCAAATTTTCGTTGGAATTACTATTGATCAACTGAAACATCAATTGTCATCTAAATATCTGGTCTCTGAACTAAAATATCCGACAATTAAAATGAGAGTTATTTAAGTTTTTATAGATTGTTTAGAATCAGCAAAGCTGGGGGATTGCTATAATTTTTTAGGCGTTGGTGGAGCCTAGCGGCAGCTATATCGCTCTATGCAAGCATACGCTATATATAGTGTCTTTGCGTAAGTCCTGTTGGTATTACGCAAATTCTTAGATAATACACTATCGGTAGGGGGCGAATGCCATTCGCCCCTACTAGATATGCCTGCTCTGCGTAAGTCCTATTATAGTAAGTCTGGGTTTAACTTTCCTGGCGGGAAGTCCCGCGCTCTCCATCCCCCCTAACCCCCCTTTCCAAGGGGGGAGGGGGAGCGTCGTATGGGAAAGCCTGGGCCCGGATTCGGATACCTTCATAAGCTAAACGTTCATATGCCCAAGACACAAGCTACGAGCATTTTGTTATTATCAATGTCAACACAGGGGGAGGACATCACCTCTGTCATGCGCAGCGGTCAGGGTTTCCCAGACTGAAGAATCCCGCGTTGTCCATCCCCCCTAACCCCCCTTTGAAAGGGGGGAATAGAAGGGCAACGTCGGGAGTATGTCAAATCCCAGACTTTTTAGTTATTCGACAGATTCGGTTGAGCAGGGGTATAATTCAATTCAACTACCTATACTTTTAATTTTCGAGGGTTCAGATTTAATCTTGGTTGGTGACTTCCAGAAGCGATCGCCCTGCACTAAAGTATGTACATTCCAATGATTAGAAGTTTGGGGATAATCATTACGATAATGTCCGCCTCTGCTTTCAGTTCGCCATGCAGCGCTTTTGAGAATTAAGTAACCCAAGTCTAAAAGATTTAGTGTTTCTGCAACCTTCCGCAATTGCTGTTCAGCATTAGTAGAATTTAATTCGATCGTCTGATTAGGCAAGAGATTAGCTAAAAATTTAACGATCTCAAAATTTGCCAAACTATCTCGCCAGCGATTAACTTGATATAGTGCCTGATTTAATAACTCTCCTTGACGAGAAATTCCTGCACTTTCCCACATTAAACTTGGTAACATTTGCCGAATCGCCTCTATCTGTTCCATATCCGTATTCCAGTCAGAATTTACCTGAGAGATATCGGAATCAGGCGCAACCAAATTTGGCTGAATTTCAATCTGAGATAGTTGAGCAGCAAATACTAAACATTCTAACAAAGAATTACTAGCTAAACGATTTGCTCCGTGAACTCCTGTACTCGCTGTTTCTCCAATTGCATAGAGTCCGCGAATCGAAGTCTGACTCATTAGATCGCAAGCAATTCCACCCATCCAATAATGAGCAGCAGGAGCAACCGGAATAGGTTCTTGAAAAACATCAATACCCCATTGTTGACAGACATTGATAATATTGGGAAATCTGTAGCGAATGCGGTCTGGATCAATTGCTCCCAAGTCCAAATAAACGCGAGCATGGGTAGAGTTGGTAGCAGTTTTGTGCAAATGATGGAAAATAGCTCTACTGACAACATCTCTAGGAGCTAATTCTCCAGCAGAATGATACTCAAAGGCAAAGCGCTTTCCCTCCTCATCTATTAGGTGCGCTCCTTCTCCACGAACAGCTTCACTAATTAAAAAACGAGGCGCTCCTGTTTTAGTTAAGGCAGTAGGATGAAATTGGAAAAATTCCAAGTCTCGCAAAACTGCTCCTGCACGCCAAGCTATTGCGACTCCATCTCCGGTACTAACTTCGGGATTAGTAGTTTGGGCAAATATTTGACCGCCTCCACCTGTTGCCAGAACTACTACAGAGGATTTTAACCATTGGATTTTACTTTCGTGGAGAAGACTAATACCTTGAACCCGATCTTTTAGTGGAGTTAGCCATAAATTTAATGCTATTGCCTGGGAAATAACCTGAATGTTTGAACGTTCTTGAACTTTAGCGACAAGTGTATCGATAATAGCTCTACCTGTTGTATCTGCGGAATGAAGTACGCGGGGGCGAGAGTGTGCAGCTTCCAAGGTCATTGCCAGTTTTTCTTCTTTGCGATCGAAGGCAACTCCCATTTCTACTAGATGAGCGATCGCTGCTGGTGCATTTTCCACCATAAATTTTACCGATTCCTCGTCGCACAAACCGACACCTGCTTTGAGAGTATCTTCTAGGTGCAATACGGGGTTATCCGAAGGATCGATAGCAGCAGCAATACCTCCTTGAGCATAGTTACTGGAGCCCATGTTTATGGTATTTTTAGTAACTAAGGCAACTTGCAGATGAGTAGGTAAACAAAGGGTTGCATAAAGTCCTGCCGCACCGGAACCTACTACTATAATGTCAAAGTGGGATGGAATATCTTGAGGCGTTAATCTTGGCATTTGTATAAAGTTATGTTTTGATATAGAATAATTTGGTGTACAACATTTTTTGAACAAGTCTTTTTCTGGGTTGATTTAAGAGAATGTTTATAGCTAAAATGACAAGCAGATTCCTTGACCCCTCTTTAATAAAGAGAGGACAGAAAAGAAGATCGCTCATTGTGTACAGATTAGAGAGATTATAATTGCTTTCTTAAAATTCAGCTACTTTTTTTAGACTTTTTTTATAGAAAATTTAAAGGCGTTACATAATCTAGATATGAATTATAAAGATTTACTATCTACTCAATTTTGTTTTTTTCCTGGTATGGTTAAAATGTAGGTAAATGTTTGATTAATTTTGGCCAATAGGAAAATATTTCTGGCTGACAACAAAACTTACAAATTGAGAGAAAACTATCATTAAACAAATCAAATCTTTTGCAGCATCTTCTTTGTTAGCACTTTCTTCTAATGTAGCTATACCTTTGTTAATTGCAGTGCCAACTGTTACCATGTTTGCTCAATGAGCATTGGCTAACCAAACAGTGCCTTTTGTTTTCAGAAGAGGTTTAGGCGGCTCCAGTATATGTGAGGCTGTTGTAGTTTCACAGAAGACTGGTAAGGTATACAAGATCAAATATTACAGGAGGATTGGAGTTGGAGAAGGTACTGAAGTTATGATTGAAATGGATAATTCTGGCAGGTACTGGTACAAGATAATTAACCCAATTAATGGCAACTCATATCATGTCCGGTAGCATCGGTATTGTATAGCAAAGGTAGGGAACAGGGAACAGGGAGGAAGAATACTTAAGAGGAAGAAAAAAACTTAAATTTCCGGTAAAATTCACCCTTTGGTTTACACAAACGATACCAGCGGACATGATATCATCCGGTATTTCCTCAAAGGAGAATTACTAATTACTTTAGAGTGTGGAATTTTTTACAGCAGTTTTCATTTCAGTAAACCACAGTAGGGACGTTCCATGGAACATCCCTACGAGGTTTTGGTTATGACGATGTGGTTCATCAATCTGAAAAGCGCTGTAAAAAGATTAGCAGTGAAAATAAGAAAAACTACATTATGTCAAATCCGTTTAAACAACCTCACGATCAGTAGGCTAAAATCCCATTCGTAAGGTAATTGGAAGTATATACAATTAGACGGATTTGATATTACCAAGTTAAGCATAAATTGTTGTTGGAGTGTCTGAAATCATAATTAGACATCTCCAACAATAAAAAATCAAATCAATTATCGTAAAAACGCATACTATTGATAGACTGCACTCACCCATAGATGAAATCAATTCGTACCAAACTCAAACTTAATATCTAAACCGGAATCAAGATATTGGTTCAGCTAATTGGCGAAAAGCACAACTTAAAATTGCCAAGCTACACACAAAAGTAGCTTTTCATGTCGCGCAGCGAAACATCCGTAAAGACGCACTTCATAAATTGACAACATACTAGCCAAAAACCACGGCACAGTTGTCATAGAAGACTTAAACGTTAATTGAATGTTAGCTAACCGTAAACTAGGTAAATCTATAGCAAATCAAGTATTTTATGAGTTCAGGCGTCAACTAGAATATAAAACTCAGTGGTACGGCTCTGAATTAGTAGTCGTTGATAGATTTTTTCCATCATCAAAGACTTGTTCTAACTGCGGTCACGTCCAAGATATGCCATTAAATGCGAGAACTTATGATTGCCCAGAGTGTGGCCGATCAATAGATAGAGATTTAAACGCCAGTATAAATTTGAGAGATGCGGTCGGCTCGATCGTGAATGCCTGTGGATGAGTAACCGCCGGCGGCCTCAGTGGAAGCAGGAAATAAACATCAAATTGTCGCATCAATGTGACGCTTTGTATCAGTTTTATAGAGCAGAAAAGTACCTAATATAACCTCTTTTCTTGAAAATCTCTTAAAACGTAATAGTAGAAGCAATCAATGCACCGCGCTCTGTCATTGTGTATAACCCAACATGATGGGCTATTTTCTGGGGATGAATCGCCGTTTTCGGTAGTCCTTGCTGAACTGCCATTTCTGCCGTGAGGTTGTGGGTAGCACAACCTTTGGCATAGACGACAACATCTTTTAAAGTTGGGGACAAACCGTGATTCCGGGCTGATAACATAGTGATAACAAAATCCATCACGCAGATATCAGTGCAAATTCCAACCACCAGTAATGCTTCTAGTTTCCAATCGCTTATCCAGTCCAAAAGTATATTATGCCCCGTATCCCCATTAATTGAACCGATAAAACCATTTATGCAATCTTTGGTAACTAAGGTGGCCAGGGGGTGATTTTCCAACCATTCCAGTTCTGGAACGAGCTTTTCTTCCCCGCTACCTTTCTCGCAGTGGGTTGGATAAGGGGGTTCAGGTTTTCCCGGTTCATGGGTATCTAAGAAGGTTAGTACAGGCAAACCTTTTTCAACAAAGCAGCGTGCTAGGCGATCGCTTTCTGATACCATTGTTGAAATTTGTTCGTCAGGTTCTTGGGGTGCTATTGGGCCATAACCAACAGTGCAAAAACCGTTGAGAACATCCACCACTACTAAACCTGTAGGGCGATCGCCTACAGTATAAGGTTTTGGATCGATAGGTAAAGCCACTTCAATGGCTGCTAAAGTTGAATCTAGTCTCGTTAAAGTTGTGGACATAAATATTGTTTATCTGCTTACAACTGAGAAAGCCATCAGTTCACTATTCAGTATAATCTAGAGAAATTCCTGCATTACCTAACTCTTGCTTGAGGTCTTGTATTGCTTGATTAATTGCTTGAACTACTTCTTCTTTGAAACTACTACAGTAAGAAAGAGTCACCTTAAATTTTGTATCTATGTCAAACTTTTTAGCTCTTGACTTAATATATATTTGAGGATTTTTTTGAGAAACAGCATTTAAGATAGGAGCAATAACAGATTCATCTTTACTATCAACAATGGCAACTTTCTCTAAAAAGAAACTTTCCCCAAATTTTTCTTTCAGAATAGGTTGCAAAGAATTATCAAATATTTCTTTAAGTTCTCTAGGTACTCCAGGCAAACTAATTATTATGCTTTCTTTTACCTTTGAAATTACTGCTGGTGCGGCTCCCACAGGGTTGTCTATCGGAATTGCCCCCATAGGCAAAATTCCCATTTTCGCTCGTGCTGGCGTCATTTTTGCATCATCTACATATCCTTTGTTAGCAAATTCTTGATATTTTTGATTCACAAAAGCGAGGGCTTCTTTATTTTCTGCCAAAGGCCGATCTATTCCTTGAGCTATAGCTTCAAGAGTCAGATCGTCAACAGTTGGCCCCATTCCTCCTATTGTAAAAATCACCTCAGTTTTCCTTTCCAATGCCGATTGTATTTCTGTTGCAATTGCATCTAAATTATCTCGGAGGATTACAGAGCGATTTACTTGCCCTCCCATACCAGTAATTTTTTTGATAATCCAGTTAGTATTAGTATCTAGTACATCTCCAATTAAAAGTTCGTTTCCTATTGCTAATATTTCAACTGTCACCATATTTTTGGTTTTATACAATAATGGTATTGGTATAAGTTTATAAGTTTAGTGAACATGATTCCAACGTTGGGCTGCCTGTGCAATACGTTTTCCAAATTGGAAAGCTGTTAAGCGATCGCCAGGATCAAGATCAATTTTATCTTCTCCTGTACTCAGATCCGTACCTTGGCCTGTCACTCCTAAAAATGACCCCAGACGATTTACACCATCATTCTTTTCCAGAAATTGACTGGGTAAATCGCCAACATTGACCCAAATCATACCATGTTGGGCTGCATTGATTGCCAAATAAAGCAATGTACTTTGTTGATCGCCACTAGGGCAACTCCCATGGGTAAAACCAGCAGCTATTTTATCTTTCCATCCTTGCCTAAACCAGACTTCACTAGCAGCATCTATAAATAGCTTAAACTGACCAGCTACACCTCCCATATAAGTTGGCGAGCCAAAAACAATAGCATCAGCCTGGTTAAGCTTTTCCAGGATTTCTGGATCTTGCCAAACTCCTTTCACAATCTGATCTTCGACAATCCGCAATAACTCAACTTTTACTTTGATCACCTGAGTAGCACCTTCAGCTATAGCTTGAGCCATCAGGTGTGTCTTACCTGAACCTGAAAAATAGACAATCGCCAAGTTAGACATAAATTATTACCTCAGTCAAACTACCTCAGCCCATCTTTATGAGCTTCTCTGATTTTGTTGAAACCATCCGATCTAAACTTATGCAACGCAAAGTGGATCTAACTTCCATTAAAACTTGTCCCAGGTAATTCTTACCACTCCCATCTTTACCAGTACCCCAATAATAATCTCCAAGATCTTCTTGAATAATCATTTCGTCTCCTGTTGCCAGCAGAGTTTTCTGAATATCCCCATGAGTCTGAAACTTTTGGAGTACCGCTCGTTGCATCACATCATATTTAATTTTTTTCCAATCACTGCGGTGAGGAAGAGCATGACCCAGTTTAGCAGAATCTGCCGGAGTTTTTGCCAATCGGATTGTTTCAGCATGGGCAGTGCCAGCAAATTTCTGGGCTTGATAATAATGCTCTGATGTATGCCACCAGAGCCCGTCTAATTCAAAACCGTGGAGTGAAAAATTACAGAAACAACCGTAAGGTTTTTCGTCAGCAGTAAAAAAGTAAATAGTCATAAGTTATTAGAAATTAAGGCATCAAATTTTACGGATCAGCTCATAGATAAAATTACCCTAAAACTGGCAGTAAATCAACCAAATAAAATAATAAATCTTAATAGTTATTTTGGCAATCCTCTTTATGAGAGACTATTTGTAAAGTTTTATAAAATAAAGTATTGGCGGAGCCTAGCGGTAGCTATAGCAGGGAACAGGGAACAGGGAACAGGGAACAGTCGGAAAAATATTTCCTAGTCTAAGGTTCATCATCAGTCTATGTCCTAACCAACTCTTTCTTAGCTATATATCGCCCTTTAAACTGTAAAAACTTAGTTATTTATCCTAGATTTGTAGTCTGCAATACCTAATTTGCGTGCGAGGATTAAAAACACTTCATAATTCTTTACCAAAATAATTGGGATTAGAGCAACGCCTTTTAAGGCGAAATGTTTTTGGAGCGTTGCTCTAATCCCCGTTACAAAAACGACTTCTCGGCGTTGCATATTTGCGGGATGAATTAGCGGGTGTGGGGAGTGTGGGGAGTGTGGGAAGTGTGGGAAGTGTGGGGAGTGTGGGAGGAATTATACTTTTAGAGTGCATAGGAAGTACAAAGATTCATATCATGTCCGGTTGAATAATTATAGATAAGGAGGGAGGAGTCAGGAGTCAGGAGTCAGGAGTCAGAAGGTTTTTTCCAAAAAAAACTTAATTCTATACACAAACGATGCTACCGGACATGATATCATCCCTTGGTTCAGCAACACCTCTCTAAGGGCGAATGGCCATTCGCCCCTACTGACTTCTGACTTCCTTAAAAACAGCCTCTTAGTTTTACTGAACGGTGGGAAAATGTCAAATCAATTCAAAATTAAAAATTATTAATTCAAAATTAGGCATTGCTGAAATAAGGTATGAAATTCCTATTGGAGTAAGATTAATAGTCAGGAAAAAAGCTGTGCATAACTACTGTAGGGGCGATTTCCGTTTGTCATGCTCCTAATTACGCGAATCGCCCCTACTAAAAATTATACAATCATTCAGCAACGTCCAAAAGTTTGAAATAAGGAAAATATTTTTGATTTTTTCGTTCTCAAGAACGAGAAAAAGAATCCTTAATTAAACAATTATTGAAATTCACTTAGAATCAAAATTTTTGAACTTTGAATTTTGAATTTTGAATTCAAAAAATGGTCAATCTTCTGATATTTTTAACTCTCCTTTGTCAGATATGGCCATGTATATACCCACCAGAATCACTGCAAACCCAAATAAGTTTAACAGACTTAGAGCTTCTGAGAACAAAACCCAACCCAATATTGCAGTCAAAATAGGACTGAGCAGAAGAATTGTTGCCATTAATCCTGAAGATATCCATTTGAGGCTATATGCGACCAAACTGTGACAAACAATTGTATTTAGGGCTAGAGCTATTAGGGTTAACCAAGCACCTCCAGAATGAGGAAATACTTCATTATCAACTATTAACATAACAGGCAAGCACAAAACAGAACAAGACCCTGATGCCCACATTACAATCATTGTTGGGCTTAAATAATTACGGAGTTTTTCCATAGACATTATATATGCTGCCCAAAAGACGGCTGAGAGGAATGCCAGGCCATCGCCTTGTAAGCTAATACTGTGAGACATATCGCTAAATCCAATACCGAGTGTTCCCCCTGTTGCTATTACCATTCCAATTAGGAATCTTCCACCAAACCTTTGGGCAAATAGCAGCCATCCGGCTATAGTTGTAAATACTGGGGCAAGACAATGCAAAACTTCTGAGTTAGCAACAGTGGTTTGAGCGATCGCCCAAGCCCACAGTAGTTGAGTGCTTACAAAAACTATTATTAGGATGAGCAATAGTATCAATGGTCTTTTGCTATTAGAATACTTTTTAATAGGAGGATTTGTTTGTCTATTTGGCAAGATAAGTCCGTTCCATAAACCTAGGATACCGGTGGCTATCCAGAAGCGATTAAATACTGTAGCATTAGGGCTGACAAAATTTTCGCTGATTCTGATTAATATAGGTATGAAAGCAAAGAATACTGAGGTAGCTAATGCGATCGCGATCGCCAGTTTTGTTTCCCATCCTGATAATTTTGGCTTTGATAGTTCTAATACCATTTCTCATGCCTGAATGCTATACTTATTGACACTCCCCGCGCTAAAGCGACGGGAATTCTTGGCTCAACAACTCACCATCACTTGACAGGATTTCTCCAACCAAGGCAGAGGGCGTGTCTCCCCAAGCGTAAATTCCGGATCAGAAAGTTTTGAAATTTACAAAGTAAACCTCGTTCCATCACATCCTCTTTAACTCCCCCGGCGGGAAGTCCCGCGCTCTCCCGTAAGGGGAGCGTCGGGATGAGAGCCGGGCTAGGGTGTGCGGTTTTCACAAGATCCTGTTTGCTATAGCTATTGACAATTATACACACAGCC
>NZ_JAAHHT010000529.1 GCF_010672085.1 Okeania sp. SIO3I5 | reverse complement strand
CTCAATTTTTCTGATTATCCTAAAAAAATAATTCTGGGGAAAGTCTCTGAAATTTTCCGACTCGGTTTGCCGGAGAATTAGACGTCAGAGAAATTTCTCTTTTGCTCGAAAGTTAGGTGGTAAAAATCAGGGGGATAAAATTCTCAAAAGTTTGCCTAAATATTAGTCGTCTGTTGCCAGGAATTTTCCACGACACTCAATTTTTCTGATTATCCTAAAAAAATAATTCTGGAGAAAGTCTCTGGAATTTTCCTACTGGTTTTGCCGGAGAATTAGACGTCAGAGAAATTTCTCTTTTACTGGAAAGTTAGGTGGTAAAAATCAGGGGGATAAAATTCTCAAAAGTTTGCCTAAATATTAGTCGTTTGTTGCCAGGAATTTTCCAGAGGCATCAATTTTCTTATCTTGTCAACTATTGATATACTCTTTTTAGTTAATAATGGAGAAATTTTGTGGATTTATCGCTAATTCCAGCTCAACCAAAACCCGGACTAATAAGTGTCCTGATAGAAATTCCTGGCGGAAGCAAAAATAAATACGAGTTTGATAAAGATTTACAAGCTTTTGCCCTTGACCGCGTACTATATTCTTCCGTACAATATCCTTACGATTATGGGTTTGTCCCTAACACCTTGGCAGATGATGGCGACCCCCTTGATGGAATGGTAATTATGGATGAGCCAACATTTCCTGGATGCGTTATTGCAGCAAGACCAATCGGAATGTTGGAGATGATTGATGGAGGGGATAGGGATGAAAAAATTCTCTGCGTTCCAGATAAAGACCCACGCTACACTGAAGTTAAATCTCTCAAGGATGTAGCACCTCATAAACTAGAAGAAATAGCCGAATTTTTCAGAAGCTACAAAAATCTAGAAAAAAAGGTGACAGAAATACTTGGTTGGAAAGATGTTGAGCAGGTAACGCCATTAGTAGAGAAATGTATTAAAGCAGCAAAATAATATTAATTCCAGTATCTTCGGAATTAAAAAAAATTTAGAGGTGGGTTTTCTAGAGATTTTACTCAATTGAAAACCTACCTCTACTTTTTAAAAAATCCACTGGTCTTTTTAAAAATTCTGAATTTATGGCAAAAGAAGAAGGCTTTAGTTATCTAGGAGAGAGGGCTTGACATACTCCCGACGTTGCCCTTACGGGACTTATAGGGATTCTTCAGCCAGGGAAGCCCTGACCGCTGTTTTGACAGAGGTGATGTCCTCCCCCTGTGTTGACTTTTACAATAACAAAATGCTCCTAGCTTGTCAAGGGCATATCAACGTTTAGCTTATGAA
>NZ_JAAHHT010000528.1 GCF_010672085.1 Okeania sp. SIO3I5 | reverse complement strand
TTGATAACTGATAACTGATAACTGAAATGACCTCCAGGACGGCAAATACAAGACAAAACTTAATAGATAATGTTGGGACAGAGAACGATCGCTCCCATCTAATCTCTCAGTTATGGCAGCAATTGCAAGAAAGTCGAGACCAGCTTTATCGCTGCTGTCTCAAGATGATGAATTATAACCGAACGGATGCGGAGGATGCTCTGAGTCAGGTAACGGTAAAAGCTTGGGAAAAGGTGCAAAAATTTGGGGAAAAAATTACTAATTTAAAAGCTTGGTTGTATCAGGTAACTCGTAATTTTTGCATCGATCTTATCCGCAAAGGTTCTCGTGGTGCTGTGGGAGTTGAAAGTATTGAATGGGTGGGGAATACTGAGGAAGTTATTACTACAGGAACGGTTGAATGTCCAGAGTCTGTTCTGGAGAGAGAAGAGAGGTCTGAACGGATACGAGGGGCGATCGCTGATTTACCCGAAAAGTGTCGAGAGACGTTTATTTTGCATTTTTATCGGGAGCTTTCCCATAAAGAAATTGCCGAACAGCAAGGGATATCTTATGATAATGTCTGCAAGCGGATATCTTTGGCACGGAAACAGCTTAAAGAGAAGTTGACTGCCTATTTTCGAGATTCGGAGTCGGAAGTAGGGGCAAACAGCCATTCCTCCCTACAGATGTCAGTGGACAGTCAGTCTCCTACCCCAGAAGAAAATGGGGAAAAGCAGCAGCAGATAAAGTCGCAAGACGAAAAGAGTGTTTTAGAGACGGAGACTGTATCGGTTGAAAGTGAGATAGCAAAAGTTCAACCATTTCCCAATAATAATGCAATATTTAGTTGCCATTCCCTTACTCCATCAGGCGATCGCTCTATTTCTCAATCGCAACCAGAGGTAGAAAAGTCTGAGAGTGTTGATAGTTTTGGAGAGTTAGATCGAGTCCGGAGAATTAGTGATGAAAAAAACGCTCTTCGTTACACAGGGCAAATCTCTCTATTTTCAACTTTCTCCGCTCCCTTATTTATAAGTATTCAACCGGACATGAGATTAAAGGCGATCGTTGGGGTGAATATTAGTGATGTGGTTAATGTTAGTAGAGACCCACCTTTGTTATCCCGACTTTCTGTTTTTTGGAAGTGTTTGATGCAGTGTCTGGGATGGAAAGGTGGATGAGGGGCGATCGCACAGTTGCCTGAAAGGTTTCTAGAGACTTTTCGTTTGCATTTTTATCGGTGAGGTAGCCCAATAAAGAAATTGCCGAACAGCAAGGGGGGTTCTAATCATAATGTCTGTGAGCGGATATCTTTGGCACGGAAAC
>NZ_JAAHHT010000527.1 GCF_010672085.1 Okeania sp. SIO3I5 | reverse complement strand
TTAAACCTAGAGTTAACACCCATTTACGCAATTGAACCTGGTGGGTCTTTTTCCGAGCAAGCTTATCATAACTTGATTTCAGCTCTCAAGGGTCAGATCAAACCTGAAGACGACCTTGAATATATTTCGCGGGTTTCAATTCCAGGGGTATTGACAGGTAAGAGCGTCAGGTTATTCTCCGGACAAGTTGTTCCTGTGATCGTTCCAGAAGTTCGCGGGATGTACGAGTGGAATGTCAACCAATTGGTGTCAATGGCGGTTGAGGCAGCAAAAACAGCTACACCACAAGCACAAGGGTCTACACCACCAGCTCAGACTAATGAGCAGGAAGAAGCTACGCGAGCTTCTCTGAAGGAATTTCTCAATCGGATGTACTACGAATTTCGGAATCTGGGTCAAACATCCCATGATCGCGCCCTCAATTTCGCAGCGACAAATGCTTTTCAAGCAGCACAAGCACTAACTGAGGCAACTGGTAAAGGAATGCAGCTCGCGAGCATTGAGACAGAAAAAAGCCCTATTTGTCGGATGGATTCAGATTGTTGGGATGTCAAACTAAAGTTTTTCGATCCAGAGAACGATCGCCGGGCAAAAAAAATATTTCGATTTACTGTGGATGTGAGCGATCTGATGCCAGTCACGATTGGTCAGATGCGTACTTGGTCTATGTCTAACTAAAAATATCCCACACTAATCTCATTAAAAATCTTGTAAAAATTTGCCAAACTAGGAGGAGTATTAAGATGAATAATCTGCCCAGAAAAACCCAGCCCATGCTGATGAATAATCGACCCAAGCAATCCCAGCCGGTACTTCGGGATTTAAACCATACATCTCCCTTATTTAATAGTTTAGGTGTCAGCATTTCTGACATCAATCACTGTTACAAGCTAACAGGTGCGGCTAGGAATATGTGTATGGCTGCCTATTAGAAATCAGATCAAATCCGGTAGTCTCTAATACCGCCAGAAACCGGGGAAACTTTTAGATGCCCCAGTGCATAACATCTACCTCCCACAAACCCGGTTTATGATAACACTCCGATTTATCGGGAACCGTAGCTAGCGGATTTAATATTAGTGATGACCGATTAAAAATTACTCAAACAGGAGAAACCACGATGAAAGTTCCAATTCAAGCCGGACACGTACCACGTTACCAGTGGTAAGTATCCGGATGCACAAAACAAGTAAACACTCAAGAAAAAACAAGGAAAAGTAATGAACATTTCCAAACAAGTTACGCCTAAAATGATCAACTTCCCTAAGCAAGTTGCCCCTGTGGAAAGGAGTCTAGCTCCATCTGCAATTTCTGAC
>NZ_JAAHHT010000526.1 GCF_010672085.1 Okeania sp. SIO3I5 | reverse complement strand
CAGGACTTACGCAAGGGCACTACATATAGTGTTAATCCTTAAGGTTCTCTGTACATTGGCTATCTAAACTAAGTTCCTCTTAGCGATCGCCACAGCCACAAAATTATCATTAACTGAAATGAAAAATTAGATTGAGTATATTCAAGGTTATCTGGTATTATTATAATTGAAAATAGCATATATTTTTATGAATAGTTTTAATGGACTTTAATTATATAAAATATTGTCAGTATCTAATAAGTAGTCAGAAAAATTACACTCTTACAAACCTGGCTGACAATCTAGAAAAAGTTAGCCACGATCAAATTAATCGTTACTTGAAAAATATTGATTTAGGAACAGAGATTTTGTGGCAAAATGTCAGAGAAGAAATTGTAACTACTGAAGATGGTTATTTAATTTTTGACGATACAGTTCTTAATAAAAAGTATTCCCAAAAAATTGAACTTGTTCGTCGTCAGTATAGTGGTAATGAACATAGAGTAGTGCGTGGAATAGGAATAGTTAATTGCTTATATTTTAATCCTCACATAGAACGTTTCTGGATAGTAGATTATAGGATTTATAACCCAGAAAATGATGAAAAGAGTAAAATAGATCATGTAGAAGATATGATGATTAATGCAGTAAAAAAGAAGAAAATACCAGTTCAAACAGTATTAATGGATAGCTGGTATGCAACCCAAAGGCTGATGGCCTTAATAGATAATTTAGGTAAAACTTATTATTGTCCGTTAAAAAGTAATCGTTTAGTAGACGATAGTGGGGGTGTAAAAAAATACCAAAAATTGGAAGAATTAAAATGGAATGAGTTGGAATTAGAATCAGGAAAAATTATTAAGATTAAAGGTTTTCCTAGAGATAAAAAAGTCAAATTATTCTGGGCTACTGTTTCCACAAACAGAACAGAATATATTGTTACTAATGACTTGAGCCAATCCTCTAAAGATGATGTAGAATTTGAGTCACAAACTAGATGGAAAATAGAAGAATTCCACAGAGAAATAAAACAACTAACAGGGCTAGAATTTTGCCAATGTCGTCGGGCAAAAATTCAAAAAAATCACATTGCTTGTGCTATGTTGGTGTGGAATCATTTGAAAAAAATGGCAAATGTTCTAGGAAAAACTATTTATCAGCTAAAACATCAATTATTATCTAAATATCTAGTATATGAACTCAAATATCCTGCAATTAAAATGACGGTTGTTTAAGTTTTTATAGATAGAGATAAAATCGGAGATACTGAGCGAGCGTTGTGATTTTTTTAGCGATCGCTCTATTTACCATACACTATATATAGCGTTTTTGCGTAAGTCCTG
>NZ_JAAHHT010000525.1 GCF_010672085.1 Okeania sp. SIO3I5 | reverse complement strand
GGGAGCTTTTAAAACTATTTTTAGTGGTTTAAAAAGTAAACCAATGTTAGTTATCAATACATTAGTGGAAAGAACTTACTATCATCTTGAATATAGTTATTGGAGTCAAAATTTTCAGGAACCTTATATTGATTCTTTGCCGAAAGAAGAACCTTTATCTTGGCTAGAATTATTATTTTTTGCTGCTAAAGAAAGATTATTAAAATGGGAAGCACAACGAAATAAGGAAAAAATCGAAAAAGGAACAACAGAAGAGTTTGATGGTGATTGGGGTGGAGAAGTAGTTAATAAATTTTTGGCAGATTTAGAATTGATAGAACGAGAAAATCGAATGTTAGAAAGAGGAGAAGAGCCAAACAATTTACCTAATCGTAACTATATGGTTCTTGATTCAGATAAAGAAACTTTTTCTCGTCTGACTGCTATTCAAATTTGTCTATTGATAGGTAGAACCGCCGATGAATATTTTCTCTTAGATGTTCCACCTCAAGAACGTAAACCTCCTTTACTTCCAGAATTTTTACCCGAACTTTTAGAGGAAATTCCCTCAGAATATCGAGAAAAAATTATTGAGTCTCTTGTTGATTTTTATCAATCTTTACATCAGCAATTATGGAAAGAAGAGTCGGCTTGGGAGCCAGAAATGCTGATAGATTTGGCTAGTAGTTTAATGTATCTAGATAACAATTGGGCGAAAGAGCGGATAGAAAAATCTGTAGAATCTTGGTTATTAATGCGTGGGATATCTTTAGATCAAGTTGGTAATTTAGAAGTAATGAAATATTTTTTAGTCTCAGGAGATGACGAATATTTAGACAAACTAAACCGATTTATTCTATCATTTGGAAGAGAAAATTATGTGGTTCCAGCAGAAACTTTACTAGATACTTGGCGAAAACTGAAGATTAAGGGCTGTATTAGAGTAGATAAGAACGGACCAACTTTATTTTGATAAATTAGGTAAATCAGATGGACAAATCATTTGAAGTAGTCGTGGCAATTGACTTTGGAACATCTCGTTCTGGCTTTGCTTATAAATTTAAAGAATCGGACTATTCTGTATTTCGAGACTTGTGGCCTGATAGCCCGATAAATTTTCCTAAAACGGCAACCCATCTATTGGTTTCCCCTACAGGAGAAGTAGAAGCTTGGGGCTACACAGCAATGAAAAAACTGGCTGAACTTCGCGCTAAGGGAACTGCTAAAGATTATTACTTTGCGCGTAATTTTAAAATGGAGTTACATTCTGGCAAAAAAGATGACAATGGACCTTATGTCATTAATGAAAGTAACAGAGAAAAAATCTATGTTATTGACTTGATAGCTGAAA
>NZ_JAAHHT010000524.1 GCF_010672085.1 Okeania sp. SIO3I5 | reverse complement strand
ATTGGTGGGAGCCATTATTGTCTGAAGAGTATCAAGAATACTATAAAAAAGTTTATGCAAATTCTTGAAAAAGAAATAAGTAAAGATTAGTTTTCAGAGTTCAGATAGCCTCATGTGGAGAAATTTTGTTAACAGTTTCATTTGCTTTAATTGAAAACTTAAGTTGGTGGTTAATTTGGCTTCAATTTATGACTTAAAAATGTACTAGAAGTTAAACGAGTGCTTACTTAATTCATTAAAAAGCTGTTTAGTATTCCGCAGAAAGAGCTAACGGCAAGCCAGCCAGCTAAATGCTTACTAAGTAATAAAGATGTAAATAAGTCAGCAATAACTTATTCCAATTTACTTTTTTTCTATTCCCAAAAACTCCTTATTTTCTGTTCCCTATTCCCTATTCTCTATTCCCTATTCAATGAAACAAATTGCTTTAATAACAACAGTATTAATAACTTCAACCTTAACAATTTATCCTAGAATTGCTTTATCTCAAAATGCTTCTACTTATGTACCTGGATATTGGCAACCAAAAGCTCAAGCAGCAGATCCAAAAAAGCCAATTATCCTCAAAATTTTAAATGAAACTGGAACGACTCTGAGCTATAACTTAGTTCCTGAAGCAGAAAGATTTTTACCAGCAGGAAGAAGTGCAAATGTTAGAGTTGACTTGCCAAACATACCTGGTGGTTATGGCACAGTCAATATATACAATGAAAGTCTACTTACTTATGAATATAGTGCAGAGGATAATGTAGTTACTGTAAAAGTTAAACCAGGTTCAGAAGCAACCGACCATAAATCAGTTTATATTTCTCCCACTGGCAGAATATACTCCTTTTAGCTACTAATTTGGAGGCCAGGTCGTTACTATAAAAACTATCATAGTGGCGATCGCTAAAACTCCATTGAATTATATTTCCGACAACTGTGCCAACTTAATTCGGCAAGGGGTCTCCCGTTATAATCTCCGATTTAACGGGAGGGGAATTGCCGAGAGCCAATTAAACAGGTATCGATTGATGTTGAACATATTGTTTTAATTGCTCAATAGTTACACCTCCACAACTAGCAACAAAATAAGATCCCGTCCACAATACCGATTTCCGATAAAACCTACCTAGGTAATCAGCAAAGTCTCTTCGGATCAACCTACTAGAAACTGTTTTGAGATTGGCTATAAATTTACTCAGTTGAACTTTTGGGTTAAAGGTGATTAATAAATGTACATGGTCAGCTTCACCATTAAACTCTACTAACTCACATTCCCACTTTTGGCAGGTTTCATCAAATATTTTATGTAACTGCGGGAGTATTTCAGAGGCAATTACCTTTTTTCGGTACTTGGTGACAAATACTATATGAACAGTAAGAGAATAAA
>NZ_JAAHHT010000523.1 GCF_010672085.1 Okeania sp. SIO3I5 | reverse complement strand
TGTCAAAAGTTTTTTATCACCTTCTACAACATCAGAATTTCATGTGGCTTTAGGAGAATTTCTGAACTATCGAGTGGCGTTAAAAGTCAAAGAGCCAAATCGAGTTCTTTTTTTAGCAGTGCCAGTCAAAGTTGATCGTAACTTTTTCTCTGGAGAATTAGCACAGTTGAGTATTTCCGAATACCATGTTAAAGTAGTAGTTTTCGACCCCGAACAAGAGGTAATTGTACAATGGAACAACTAGAAAAATACCGCCAATTAGTGCAGCAGGTAATTGCAGAACATAATAAGTATAAGCCTTCTTATGGAGACATAGAGCAATTTACGATTATTGATACCCAAAGCGATCGTTATCAGTTGGGCACCGTTGGTTGGGATGGCGATCGTCGCGTATTTGGTTGCTTAATTCATATTGATATCAAGGGCGATAAAATTTGGATTCAGTATGATGGTACAGAGGTAGGGGTTGCCAATGAACTGGTTGAATTAGGAATACCAAAAAAATCTATCGTCCTTGGTTTTCACGATCCAAATGCTCGGAAGTTCACAGAATTTGCCGTTAATTGAAAGCAGAACTTGCTATAACTATTACTACTATCAAAACCAGAAAGAAGCCTTGATCTTGCCTGACACAAACAAAAAAAACATGACAAACACAACAACTATCGCCCAAACCTACACCCAAAGACTAGCAACCCTAGATGACGTACCCGCAGTCGCCCCCTTGTGGAAAGCTCTCGTCCACAGTCGCGAACACCTAGACCCCGCCATGCAAGTTAAACCAGATTTTGACTTCACGGAATACGTCACCTTCCAAATTACCAAACCCCACTCCTACTGCTTCCTCCTGGAACACCATCAAAACAACCAAACCACCATAGTCGGTTGCCTATTCGTTTATTTCTACGATGAAAACCCGCCATCATACCTGGACGAACAATACCGACCCCAACACGAACTGGAAAACCCGTTTATTCCCCGCCGAGTCTGTTCTATATTAGGAATGTACCTAGATCCAGAACACCGAGACCCGAAAGCGATTCAAATGTTAGCAAAAGCAGGGATAGACAAAGCGGAGGAAATGAAAGTAACCGACATCGACTTATTAGTATGTGCGGAACAGACGGGAATGCACGCTCTGTTGAAAAAATGGGGATTCAAGCAACAAGCATTCCAGTTTTGCAAACATTATAGCATCGATCCCAAGGAGGAATTACCAGACTTGCACCAACCTTTGCCAGAATTGGAACCGCCTCCCAACAATAATCTACCAAATATCGGGGCACAAAACACTCAAAATAACAACAACTCTTTTAAAGGATGTGGTCTGAGTTAGGACTAATTCTAACTTTTTTTTAAAAAGGCAAAACTGTTTGATTATT
>NZ_JAAHHT010000522.1 GCF_010672085.1 Okeania sp. SIO3I5 | reverse complement strand
ATATAGAATCCGGTTATATAGTATATGTTCATTATTAAATCGGACAATCGGACCATCTCCCCCAACAATACACTCTTGTATTCAACCGGATTTGATATTACTCCTTACTCCTTACTCATTACTCATTACTCATTACTCATTACTCATTACTCCTCAGTAATACGATAACTAATTACCCGGATTCTATATTATTACCTCTCTTTGAAAAGAAGAGGATTGACTCAAAGAAAAATGTTTTCTTACTTCTCCTTTAAAGGAGAGACTTTAAACCTTAATTATTCGGTAAAAGGGTAAGAATTCAGAATTCAGAATTTAGAATTCTGAAATTTGGAATGAAGGCTTTAGTATTCTTGGAATTAAGAGTATTAACCCCAAAAAAACTTAAATTTCCTGTAGATCTGAACCTTGTGGAATAGGCATCTTGCCTGTGCCGGTTTACAGGCCTGTGCCGGTTTACACGCTCTGATACTAGCGGACATGATATTAAGCTTGACATCCTCCCGACGTTGCACTTGCCTGACAACGCGGGATTACCATCCATCAAAACAAGCGAAGATAAAAATTTATTACAGCAATGCATGAGGATGGTCAGGTACAGTGTAACACAGCTTTCTAGCCTGTATAGCAGGGAACAGGGAACAGGGAACAGGGAACAGTTGGAAAAGTGTTTCCTAGTATAAGATTCATCATCAGTCTATGTCCTAATCTTTGCTTCGACTGCTATAACAAGCAAGATGCTTAAACTGCCAAAATTACTAAATCAGGACTTACGCATAAGCACCATACCTAGTAGGGGCGAACGGCCGTTCGCCCCTACATCTGGTGTATAATCCAATATTTTGCGTAAGTCCTGTAAATGAAATTTTGTACCTCACGCGCCTCCGAAATTGCTGCAATTATCCTACATAAATCATCAATTCTTTCCCCCTACTCCCTACTCCCTACTCCCTCTTTTCTGGAGATGTCTAATAATCATACAAGTTAGTGCTACTTTTAATCTCGTCAAAACGCTCAAATTTGATTAAAGCGCTTCAGTAGATATAGCATCACTGATCACAATAGAATCATTGATAACAGTGAAGGCAGTAGCCTGCAAAGCTCTCAACATTATGTTGCGAGCGCCATTGAGATCCCGTGCAATTCTCTGACCACATTGAGGACATTTATAAATTTTTGAGCCACCCAAGTTGTGATGAACGTGACCACAATTCGTACAAGTTTTAGAGGTATAAGCTTCATTACAACGAACGACTAAAACCCCTTGGCGAGCCGCCATCTGCTCTATATGAGAGGCAAATTTTCCGTGACTCCAAGTCAACATATTTCTCACAGATTTACGATTAATTTTTCTAGATGATTTAAGAACCATTTTAGAGGTTTCATAAGTTGGCAGAAAAATTAGTT
>NZ_JAAHHT010000521.1 GCF_010672085.1 Okeania sp. SIO3I5 | reverse complement strand
GTTCGATGGTAACATCTTGTCCTCCGACAACATTCCCGTCTTCTCTGACTTCGTAGACAGGCTGGGTGAACTCCAAACTAGGCAGATCGTCGGGATTGAACACATCAGGTCGGAATTTGAAATTGAAAACCCCTGGATAGTTACTAAGGACTTGAGGTTAAAAGGCAAGGAGACTTTTAACTTCGCCAATGACAGTTTCCAACTCCCAACTGCCACCGTTGACAGGATTACCTACTTTCTTAGTGGATGCCGCAATATTGGCACCAGTTAATTTATGGAAAACTTGCAAAAACTCAGGTTTCGTAGCGACGTTGCAACCATAGATAAGGATTTCCGACACGCCCCATTCCAGAAGTTGCTGTCGATATTGTTGGATATTAGCGAGACTCAGAACGGTCCCACCTAAAGAGATACTCCCGGAAACGCCGTGACTGACTAGATGCAAGCTAGAAATTCGACTCTTGCCTATAGCCTCCGTAATTTGAGCGATGCTATCTCGTTGCGGATTGAGAACTAGCACCTTTGCTCCGGCACGAACTCCCACCTCTAATGTGGGTATTGCTTCGACATCGGGAGCGATCGCGACTAACATACCCTCTCCCGGGGCTTTGGGGAGGCGATCGTCCAGCTTTAAGGACCGACTTAATCGGTCATCTTGGTTTTTCATTTTGAATACTCCGTTGGGAGAAATATTGAATCAGGGCTTACGCAAAATCTTAGACAATACGCTATCTGTAGAGGGCGAATGCCAGAAAGCCCCTACTAGATAGCGGTGCGACCCCGCGTCGGCGTCAGACGCAAGGGAACGCGCACCAAGAGATGGTGGTTATGCGTAAGTCCTGTGAATAATTTCATAACTAAATCATGTCCGGTTAAGTAGTTTAAATAACCCACCTCGCTCCCTGGAGGGGAAGTTAGGAGTCAAACCACCCCTAATCCGTCCCTGGAGGAGATAATTATCCGGACTTGATATAAGACTTACGCAAATCCTGAAATAATACCCTATCTCCAGAGGGAAAATACCATTTGTCCCTATGAAATAGGATAGTTCTGCGAAAGTTATGTAAATCAAAGAATTGTTCTTTTCTTTGTCGTTTTCAATCATAGGGTAGGAAGAGAGACAAAAGTTGTCGAAGATCGACAAGTTTAATTGACAAGCATGAAAAGGAGTCATAGCAATACATTCAGCTTCACATTGTCGATCTTCGACAAAACAACTTTTTCACATTCTCGAAGATCGACAACTTGAATTTACAAGCATGAAAGGCAGTCATAGCAATATATTCAGCTTCACATTGTCGAAGATCGACAAAACAACTTTTTCATATTGTCGAAGATCGACAACTTGAATTTACAAGCATGAAAGGCAGTCATAGCAATATATTCAGCTTCACATTGTCGAAGATCGACAAAACAACTTTT
>NZ_JAAHHT010000520.1 GCF_010672085.1 Okeania sp. SIO3I5 | reverse complement strand
TGCTCTATATGAGAGGCAAATTTTCCGTGACTCCAAGTCAACATATTTCTCACAGATTTACGATTAATTTTTCTAGATGATTTAAGAACCATTTTAGAGGTTTCATAAGTTGGCAGAAAAATTAGTTTGTAGCTATTCACTAATACTGAAGCTACTTTGCTATGCAAATCCTTTACCAGATGTTGAATTCGGCTTCTCATTTGACTTGCTGCCTTGCGCATTTGATAACGTTGGCGTTTGTTTTTTGAGAGTGCGGCACGACTTAATAAATTGTCAAGGTGCGAGCATAAACGGTTAATTCGCCCGATGTCTCCCTTACCAATTTCTAAAACGTTTTCACCATCATAGCCAGTTAAAAATGCTCTGTTTCCCGGGTCTAATGCAATAACTCGATCAGAATCAGTTGTTAATGGTTTAATGTATTGAGGAAAGCAAGCAAACCACTGTCCTCGTTGATAAACAAGCTCAGTTCCATAATCACAATTACGAGGTATTTGATATCCTATTGCAGTACAAAAAAGATGACCTTTTACCTTTTTAGGAAACCAAGTTCCATCCCGATAAGCATCATTTTTAAACTGAATTACTTGGGATTTATTCCGACAAGAACGATAACGCAATTGAAAATTTTGAGTGTTGTTAGCAGCTTTGGCTTGTTTATATGCCTGTTCTGCTTCACAAACAGCTTCTTGTCTAGTTTTTCCTAAACATTTAGTCCATTCATTTTCCCGAAAGCTCTGTCTGCTTTGAATTATTTGGTCTAGTGATTTTCCTTTCGGAAGGACTTGTTGTTGATTAAAAAACTCAACGCATTGATTGTAAACCCAACGGTAAGCCGCCAACCATTGTTTCCAAATTTTATGTAGTTCTTGAGAGGGCCAAACTGGAACTTTGAAAACATTATTTGGCTGAACTTTTTGACTTCTTTTGTACGGGTTTTTCCCGTATTTTTTCGCTGATTTCTTTTTTGTATCTTCGCAACCCATAAAGCCGCGAACTGAAGCAGTGGATGATGGACAACATATCTTGAACGAGTTCTGGCTCGGGAGATTGCTTGCTGTCACCCTGAACCAAGAGTTGGCACTCGTTACGTTCGCATAACCATTTAACCAATTCAAATCCAAATCTAACGAGTCTGTCTGGGTGGGCAACGACAAGGCGCTTGATATCACCTGTGCAAATTCTGTCCAAAATGGAGAGGAATCCCTTCCGCTTAAAATTAAGTCCGCTGCCAACTTCTGATACGATTTCTGCTTCTGGGAATCTTGAGAGCAATAGTTCAATTTGTCTCTCAATATCGTCTCGTTGGGAATGACTTGAGACCCGTGCATAACAAACAGTGGTAATTGCTCTGGGCAAACCCCCTGCTTGTTCGATTTCTGCGATTGAGTACCGCCTGTGCCCTGATGGGGTTTTGATTGCCTTGATTTTGCCAACTTCATCCCATCGTCTGAGACTTGAAACTGCAACTC
>NZ_JAAHHT010000052.1 GCF_010672085.1 Okeania sp. SIO3I5 | reverse complement strand
TTGAAATCTCCAATAAGATTTTTACCGAAAAAAGAAGGTTTAAAGCCTCTCCTTTCCAGGAGGAAAAGCGGTCGTTAACCTTTGCGATAGCATTCCTTCATTAATTAATGGATAATTACCTCTCCCTTTTAGGGAGAGGATTGGCTAAAAGGAAAAAACTTATTTTTTTCCCCTTTATTGGCTATGCTTTATAAACATTTTTCTTAACATAAAAATTGACAAAAATGAGAAGTTATGGATAAGTCGTTTAAGAGACTTTTTCATCAGAAAAGTGTATTGAATTTAGATGTTTTTTTGAAGATTCTTGCTCCCCACACTCCCCACACCTCCCCATCCTCCCCATCCTCCCCATCCTCCTCACCCTCCCCACAAGATTTTCAGAAGTTCCTTATAAGGGATAGCTTTATTGGGGAGGCTTTAAACCTGAATTCACTAATTATTTAATTGTTTAATTATTAATTATTTCGGTAAGGAAAGTTTCTCGAAGGGTGAGATGGCGAAGTTTCTCGCTTTTGCAGAGTCGCTCCGCTTTTCATATCCCAAAGCATTAATGTTTGCTCGCATGACCTAGGAAAGTTTTGCGGAACGCAAAACACCATATCCAATCTTCCCTTGAGAAGAAAAAATTCCTTTTAACCAATTCTTCTATTACAGAAGAGGTAATTATTAATTATTAATTATTGAACACTTTCTTACTTTGAAAAATTATTACATAATAACGCTTTATGAGGTAAGTTTTCAACTAAGTAAGTCTCTATTCATACCAAAATTAAAATTGAGATAATCATCACTATTAAGTAAAGATTTATCTATCCTCACCCTTAATGTAAAGAATGAAGAGATTTGTCAAGTTCCATTCTTTGTTTAGCTTGATTTAAAAAGTAACCGCTCATCATTGCAGAAGCCAGAAGTTGACCAAGGTTTTCTCTGTTAGTAGTTATCGCCACAGAAAAATGTTCTGGTGGTAAATTTCCCAACATACCTCTTAAATTTTGTTCCATAATTTGAGCTACTTCTGGATCTGGTTTAGAAAGTTGAGCAACAGTTTCTGGATTCATAGATTGAACATATTGCCACAGTAAATTATTACTATTTGATTTGTTGGCAAAGTTTTCAGAAGGATTGCCAGGAAGATTATTCATAATATTTACCTCCGATAAGTAGAGTTATTTAAGATTAGTTACATACTAACAAGATATCTCCCGGCTACTCCAGTCAGTGCAACCGAACTTTCAGAGACGGACTTTTCTACAAAGTCTCTAAACAGATTTTTTTAGTTTATAGCTAGTTAAAAAACCTTATTTCAATGTCTTTTTTACCTAAAAATTAAGGTATAGCAATGAGCGCTTGCATATTTACATACTACTCTTGTAATTAATGTAGTGTAAAATTCTACTGCCATTATCAACATTTTCAGGCATACTACTGATGTAGTGCTTGTACCATGTAAACACACCAGCGCTCATTGCTATATAAAGCCTCTCCATTCATGGAGAAAAAAGCGGTCGGCAAGCAGACCATGACCTAGGTTGGGATGGATAGGTTACCTAAGCATATCCAATCTTCCCTTGAGAAGAAAAAAATTCCTTTTAAACCAATCCTCTTCTTATAAATAAAGAAGAGGTAATTATTAATTGTTAATTGTTAATTATTAATTATTAATTATTAATTATTGAAGGCAGCTCATATCATGTCCATTGGTATAGTCTCCTATAAAATCTGAGGAAATATCTACTATATGTTTAAGATTTTTCCTTCTTTCATATCATTTATGTCCGCTTACTTGAGAGTTGGGATATTCATTCCAGAGGTAAAAACTTAAGCGTAGGATTCAGCTTGAGTCACTAAACCCTTACTAAGTATGAATTATACCAATATTACTAGATTCGATATTAGACCTTATTCCAACTTAGGTTTTCTTTTTTCCTTACTCCCGTAACAAGCCATTTTTTCCTCTAGTCTTTCCCTTCAAGTAGACTGGGTATGTAGAGAAGGAGAAAATAAACATGAAAAAATCATCTAAATCTAAAGGTCGTCTGGTTTGGAATCATTCAACCCATATCAAAGGTTTAATCCCAATTTTAGAGAAACTAACCCAACATCAGGGTATTGAAACTGTTACTCCAGGGGAAATAGGCAACTCCAGAAGTCATATTCCCCAGATGAAGCTAAAAATATCAGTTCCTATTCGCGGTGGTTTTAAACTTATCGCTAGACAGGGAAAGACTGTTCAAGAAGTGTTTATGTTAACGAGTTTAAGTCAAGAAGACTTAGAAGAGGCGATCGCTCAGGTCTTAGCTAAGTAAATATACTTCTCGTCCGATTTTTGGTAGATGTATTTTTCAGCAATTAATAATTAATAATTAATAATTAGGGCTTGCTGAAAAAGTATGCGTGGCTTCGGGAGGAGTCAGAAGTCAGGAGTCAGGAGTCAGGAGAAACTGGGAATTTAGAGAAGGTAGTTAGATATTTTATCCCTTGATTTTTCTGCAATTATTCTGCCACTGTCCCAAATTTTTTGCTTACTCAAGCTTAAAAAGTCGCACCTTTTTTTCACTCTAAAAAGCCTAAAACCTTTATCTGTAAATTCTTTGATATTTAATCAGCAAGCCCTAATTAATAATTACTTCTCCATTTTAGGGGGAGGATTGACCAAAAAGGACAAAAATTGATTTCTCTCCGCTGAATGCTTATAAGGTTAATTTCTCTCATTTAACTATTGTAAGCATTCAGCTATTAGCAGTCAGCTCTCAGCTTTTTAATAAACAATTTGGTTCGATAGACTAGACTTATTAAGATTAGCTGATAGACTTTTACAGTAACTTTTAATTCTTTGAAACATATCAACTGCTTTTTCCTCTTTTAAGGGTAATGAAGCTGATAGCTGATAGCTGACCGCTGAATGCTTATGTAGAAATTTTCAGATACAATATGTCAGTTAAACAACCAAGAAAAATGTAGAATAAAATACAGGCAATTTCTTTATTTGAACTATGAATATCACATTTGAAGAACTAACCACAATTGATGAAAAGCTTTCTAAACGTCACATAGACCTTGATCCTAATGGTTATTTTATTATTTTTATTGACCCAGAAGCAGGTCTTATTTTTGCAAAACACTTTACTAATATTATTGATGACCGAGGTTTAGCTATCGATCCAGAAACAGGAAAACCTATTCCTGCTAAAGGTAAAGTAGAACGTCAGGAAACTACAACATTTACTGCGAGAACCGCCAAAGAAATGTGTGTCAAAATATTTGAAGAAACCCATCCTTGTCACGTCACAATGTTAGATCATGCTGCTTATTTAGGACGGGAATTTGTACGTGCTGAAATTGCCTTATTAAATGGCAAAGAATATATTCAAGATTAATTCAATTAACAAATGGAACTAGAAATAAAATTTATGCTATTTTCTTGAATTACTAGCCAGAAAAGCTTTGATACCAGAAATAAGTAGCCATGGGTACAATTGTAGCAATAACTAATAATACAACCACTAAAATAGTTGCACTTTGATCGTCAGTTTCCTCTGCTGATTTAAAAGTAGCTGCTACTTGTGCTGAAAGCTCATCTTTAACTTCCGGAGGACCTGGATCGGGTTCTCCAGATAATACAGCAGTTAGGCGATCGCTAGCTGCCAAGAAAGCTTGATTATATTTATTGCCATCTTTAATAGGTACTTGAATAGTTTCATCAACTAAACTCTGAGTAATCTCATTAGACATAAGCTCTTTAACTGCATCACCGATACGAATTGCATCATTATTGGTGAGAGTATCTAGTACCAATAAAGTTTGATGAGTTTTTGCTTCTGGAGTGGGGAACCATTTGTCAAATAATTTTTCAGTAAAACTATCGATAGTCTCACCATAATCTAGGCGACGGATAGTAACGAATCTAACTTCATTCCCAGTCAAATTAACCAAATTTTCTAAAGTCTTGTTTAGTTTACTTTTGGTAACCCGACTGAGAATATCTGCATCATCAACAATAAATGTACGATCGCCTGCCACTAGACTGGGCATTTGATAAACTCCAGTTGCAAATGTAGAGGATACTGGGATGATAGTGGCCAAAATTAGTAATAGTAGAGATACTATTAAAGTTTGAAGATTTTTAAGATTGAATAGTTTTATCATGATTATTATCTGCATCTTTTAGTGAAATGTAATTTTTTTATAGAGTGACGGCTTTTTGCCACTATCAATCTATGGTTTATGAAAATATGGAAACTTTACTAGACTTGATTTACTTGATCATTATAGATATAGAACAATACGGTTCATATAAGACATCTCCTGAAAATAAATTTGCACTTTTTTTACTATAAACTAGAGTTGTAAAATTTACTCAAAACATCATTTTCCGTACCTTTTCAGTAAAAATATCTTCCCAGTTAAGTGTTCCCTATTCCCTGTTCCCTGCTTTTACAAAAAGTCTATATCTTTTTCACGCCTATGTCTATAAGACTAAAACTCATAAGCTGTAGAATTATGTAGATGAGTCTTTGAAATTACAAAACTGCAAAAAAAACTTAACTGAACTGTATTGATTTATAGGCAGCTCAAGATAGAACAGAACAAAAGCACTGTTACTCTAATTATTTTTTCCAAGCTAACTGTTAAGTTTTAGACAGCATTTTCCTCGGTGTTTATCCTAACCTTTAATCTTTGACCTTTGCTTTTTATTTTTGACTCGTTGCTGAACCACTTCTGGTGGCGGACCATAATCTCCATCACTGAAGTATACTCGTTCTACTCTATTTCCAGGTTCCACTTCAATCCACAGACGGGCACCCCCGGCTTGACTTTTATTCGGTTGATGGGGTTGATAAACGATTTGACAAAAACCATGAATTTTCAAAGCGTGGCAATAATCTTTTTTACCGCCTACTTTTACGGCTACTGCTGGATAAGAAGTTCCATTGTCTCGGTTATAGTCAATAGTCTTTCGCAGAACATGAACTATAGTCTTAGCTTCCCGTTGAAATGTATTCCAAGTTCCTTGAGGACCGCGACGACCTGGTTTAATGCCTGGCATTCCTCGATGGTTGAGCGGAATTTTCCAAAGTCTTTTGATTTTACGAGCGCCTCGAACGCGGTCTTGATTCAGTAGGGTTCTTAATCTACCTGTGGAAATATTTAACAAAAAAGCCGCTTCTGTTGTACTTACATATGAGATAGTCATAACTATAACGTCTGAGTTTTTTTATATCTCTATTATAACAAAGTGTGTAATCAAAAATTAAAAAAATATTTTTGTCATTCAAGCAAAAATATTTTTTTAAAATTTTAAGATAGTTAAAGTAGTGCAACATTTAACCTTATCAAATCTATTCATCACTGAATATCCCTGATAATAGTATGGCATTACCATAACGGTAAAGGCTGTTCGCCTAGTCTAGCAAAGCTAATCCTTAAAGGACTAGGGTGTTATTACCTTTCTTCTACGAGTGATAACAGAAGAATTGTTTTCACTGATAGTAGTGCTGGTATCCTAGCTCACTTCGCCTGGCAGCTAAAATCTACCGAACTGTTTCCAAAAGGCACCGTTTCCTATATTATACCAGATTTAGGACTATTTTTGTTTACGCAGCATTCCGCAGGAAACGTTCAAAATCTCAAAAATCAAGGAAATGGATAGGTTTAACAATTTTTGGTTAATAGTTGCGTCTATTATATCCATAAATATATTCCTAAATTTTGATTTGAGCAACAATATTTCCATACTATTGACATTAAAGATTGATTATGCTAGCAAATCTTAATAAGGATAGCTATAAAGTTAATGTCCATCAAACATAGATTTTGTCAAAAAGAAAAAATTAAGATTGGCTGAAATAAAAAAACTCTATGCTGTAAAGCATAGATATCATTACAAATATATAGGTGCGACTCGTTGGTTAGTCAAAACTGCTGAAAGGCAGGCATATCTGGCCTTCCGTAGCTAATCTTAAAGGAGGTTAAACATCTGGCTACCGGAAAACTCTTATTACCTTGGTGGTGAAATTCCACCCGCCCTGTTGTTGGGTTGACAGCATAGACCACGGAGTAGCGACTGAACATCAATCTCCGAAGCTGGTTTAAAAGCGGGACAATACCAGTTACCAGGAACGATACCGCAAGCAAAGGCTGACAAGTGGACGAAGAGGAAGGTAATAAAACTCTCGTAATTGTAAGCCATCCCAAAGGTAACTGTGGGATGTAGGACGAAAGTCAGAGGGTCAATGGATAACCTATCTATATGAGGTTGTCAACAACCATACCGAACCCTTCGGGAGATTTTACCCCACTAAATCAGCCGTAATAAAGGAATAAGAGAACGAGGAAACCTCTCTAAGACACCCAAGAATATAGGTCGAATCGAAGGCAAGCCATTCAAGGTCAATCTGCACTATGGTTGCAGGTCTTAGGGAGAGTAGGATTGGGTAAGAAGCATACTAATTAATAATTAATAATTAATAATTAATAATTAAGAGCGGACGAATAAGAGTAAATATTCAGTATCTGAATTGCTTAGTTTTCCCTAAACTCTAATAATTATTCATGGTTCATTATTCATTATTCATTGCTGACGTACCCACTGTTAGACGTAATGTAAAGTAATAATTAGCGATGAATAAAGCTAAAACACTAAAAAGAAGATTGGGTAATCCAAAGCGCTCTCTTGAGTGCGTCTTACATTCTGAGGAGACCTCAGAATTACGCACTCGCTTTTTAAGCGTGGCATGGGATACAGACGATATACCAAATCCAGTAAGTATTAATCCAAATTTAAAATGGAGAGATATCAACTGGAGACGGGTGGAGAAGAATGTATTTAAGTTGCAAAAGTTAATTTACAAAGCATCCAGCCGTGGCGAAATCCGTAAGATGCGTAAATACCAAAGACTTCTGACCAAAAGTTATTACGCAAGGTTGCTAGCTGTTAGGCGCGTGACTCAGGATAATCAGGGTAAGAAAACTGCTGGTGTGGATGGTATTAAAAATTTACCACCAATGCAGAGACTGAACTTGGTTGATTTATTAAACACGCGATACCTCAAGGCAAGTCCTACCCGTAGAGTCTGGATACCAAAACCAGGTAGGGATGAAAAACGCCCTTTAGGCATACCTACTATGTATGATAGAGCCTTACAAGCCTTGGTTAAGTTGGGTATGGAACCAGAGTGGGAGGCACGCTTTGAACCTAATAGCTATGGTTTCAGACCAGGGCGGTCAACACATGATGCTGTTGGAGCGATATACGCCAGCATTAATAAAAAGCCAAAATATGTGCTAGATGCTGATATATCAAAATGTTTTGACCGAATTAACCACGAGGCACTGTTGGGAAAAGTTGGCCAATCACCTTACAGACGACTAATCAAACAATGGTTAAAGTCTGGAGTATTTGACAACAAACAATTCTCAAACACTGTGGAAGGTACACCACAGGGAGGGGTCATATCACCCTTACTAGCAAACATCGCCCTACACGGTATGGAAAAGTGTTTAGATAAATTCGCGCAAACCCTGCCAGGGAGTAAGCGTGATAAGAAACAAGCATTATCCCTTGTGCGCTATGCTGACGACTTTGTTATCCTACATGAAGACATCAAAGTAGTGTTAAAAGCAAAATCCGTAATACAGGAATGGTTAAACCAGGTAGGATTAGAACTAAAACCTGAAAAAACCAGAATTGCCCACACCTTGGAAGAATATGAAGGAAATAAACCCGGATTTGACTTTCTAGGATTTAATGTTAGGCAATATGAGGCCAAGTCAACCGGACAAGGATTTAAAACGCTGATTAAACCGTCCTCTAAGAGTATCAAGACTCATTATCGGAAATTGGCGGATATATGTAATAAAAACAAAACCGCCTCTACAAAGGCTCTAATAGCTAAATTAAATCCGGTAATTAGGGGATGGGCTAACTACTTTTCCACTGTAGTAAGTAAAAAGATATTCAGTAAGTTGGATATGCTTTTATATAAGAGATTATGGAGATGGGCAAGTAGAAAGCATCCAAATAAATCGGCTAAATGGGTAAAGAAAAAGTATTTCCCCACAATTAAGAATACCAGAAAATGGGAACTTAACGACAATGGATATATACTAAACCTACACTCAGATGTACCTATTATAAGGCACATCAAAGTTAAAGGTAATAAATCCCCCTATGACGGCAACTGGACTTATTGGAGCAATAGAATCGGTAAATATCCAGGCGTAAGGAAAGAAGTCACAACGCTCTTAAAGCGACAAAAGAATAAATGCGCATTTTGCGGACTAACCTTTAGACCGACAGACCTTAGGTCAGTAGACCATATAAAACCACGGTCATTTGGTGGTGACAACACACTAAAGAACAAACAACTGTTGCACCGACATTGCCACGACACGAAAACTGCGAAAGACAAAAGGACATATCCAAAATTTAAACCCCAGGATTTACCTGATAATTATGTATGGATTGACGATATGTTAACTCTGAAACAGGATGTACCTATGACAAAGGACGTTTAGGATAGGAGCCGTTGATGAGGTGAAAGTCTCACGTCCGGTTCTGAAGACGAGTCAGTTTGGTAACAAACTGGCTTAGTTTAACAACTCGCCCCCCTGAACTATTTATCTATCTAACATACAAAAATTGCAGTTTGTATAATCCTAATATAAGGTCTTATGTCAACTCTTGTTATTGTTGAATCTCCGACTAAAGCCCGTACTATTCGCAATTATCTACCCTCCGACTACCGCGTGGAGGCATCCATGGGTCACGTCCGTGACCTACCACCTTCTGCCGAGGAAATACCAGAAAAATTCAAAGGAGAAAAGTGGGCACATCTAGGTGTAAATGTAGAATCCGATTTTGAACCAATCTATGTTGTCCCTAAAGACAAAAAGAAAACTGTTAAAGAACTTAAAGATGCTCTGAAAGAAGCTGATGAATTAGTATTGGCTACAGATGAAGACCGGGAAGGGGAAAGCATAAGTTGGCATTTATTGCAACTACTAAAGCCGAAAGTTCCTACTAAACGGATGGTATTCCATGAAATTACTCCTGAAGCTATCCGCAAGGCAATTGCAAATTGTCGAAATATAGATGAACAGTTAGTTAGGGCGCAAGAAACTCGTCGGATTTTAGACCGACTCTATGGTTATACTCTCTCTCCTGTACTTTGGAAAAAAATTGCCTGGGGTCTTTCTGCAGGTAGAGTACAGTCAGTAGCAGTCAGACTATTAGTTCAGCGAGAACGTCAACGTCAGGCTTTTAAACAAGGGGGTTATTGGGATTTAAAGGCCAGTTTAGAACAAGAAAAAACTCCCTTTGAGTCTAAACTTGTCACCCTTGGGGGTACAAAAATAGCTACTGGTAGTGACTTTGATGAAAATACGGGCAAAATAGCTGAGGGTCGTAATGTTATTTTGTTAGATGAAGCTCAGGCAGAAGCTCTCAAAGAACGACTAGAAGATAAACCTTGGACTGTTAATAGTGTTGATGAACGGGCTGTTAGACGTAAACCATCTCCACCTTTTACTACTTCTACTTTACAACAGGAATCTAACCGCAAATTACGAATGGGTGCTAGGCAAACTATGCGGACTGCCCAAAGTTTATATGAACAGGGTTTTATTACCTATATGCGGACTGACTCAGTACATTTGTCCGATGAAGCGATCGCTGCTGCTCGGAGTTGTGTTGAGAAAATGTATGGCTCGGAATATCTAAGTCCTGAACCTAGACAATACACTACTAAAAGTAAAGGGGCTCAGGAGGCTCACGAAGCTATTCGTCCTGCGGGTAAAACTTTCCGCACTCCCCAGGAAACAGGATTGAAGGATCAAGAATTTGCTCTTTATGATTTGATATGGAAAAGAACGGTTGCTTGTCAAATGGCTGACTCTCGCCAAACTCATATTACGGTTAATTTACAAGTGGAAGATGCAGGTTTTCGTTCTAATGGGAAACGGATAGATTTTCCTGGGTTCCTCCGGGCTTATGTTGAAGGTTCTGATGACCCAGAGGCCGCTTTGGAAAATCAAGAAGTACCTTTGCCTCCTCTGAAACAGGGAGACCATCCTACTTGCACAGAAATAGATGTAGTGGGGCATGAAACTCAGCCACCTGCTAGGTTTACGGAAGCGTCTCTGGTAAAAACTTTGGAAAGTGAAGGTATTGGTCGTCCGAGTACCTATGCTACTGTTATTGGTACTATTGTTGACCGTGGTTATGGCAAACTTCAGAGTAATGCTTTGATTCCTACTTTTACTGCTTTTGGCGTGACAAGTCTATTGGAAAAGCACTTTCCAGAATTTGTGGATGTTAAGTTTACGGCTCGTATGGAACAGACTCTGGATGATATTTCTACGGGTGAAGCTCAATGGTTGCCATATTTACGAGAATTTTATTCTGGAGAAACTGGGCTTGATACTCAAATTAAGGAACAGGAAGAGTATATTGACCCCAAGTTAGCTCGTACTATTGAATTAGAAAATTTGAATACTGATTCAGATATGAATTATCGTATCTGTGTCGGTAAGTTTGGTGCTTATATTGAGGCAGAAAATGATGAAGGTATAGTTAAAGCTTCTATTCCTGAAGATTTAACCCCATCAGATTTAGACCCAGAACAAATAGAGAAAATTCTTAAGCAAAAAACAGAAGGTCCGGAGGAGTTAGGAATCCATCCAGAAGAAGATAAACCTATCTATATAATGACTGGTCGTTATGGTCCTTATGTGCAGTTGGGTGATGAGTCTGAAGGTAGTAAGAAGAAGCCAAAGCGAGCCTCTTTGCCGAAGGGTGTAAATATGGAGGATGTAACTTTGGATATGGCGATCGGGTTATTATCTCTGCCTCGTACTTTGGGGGTTCACCCAGAAACAGGTTGTAAAATTCAAAGTAATTTGGGACGTTTTGGTCCCTACGTTGTTCACGACCAGGGAAAGGAGGGTGGTAAGGATTATCGTTCTTTGAAAGCTGGGGATGATCCTGTGACTATTACTTTGGAACGTGCTTTGGAGTTATTGGCTCAACCTAAAAAATCAAGACGGGGTAGTGCTAAGGCTGCACCTCCACTGAAAGATTTGGGTAAACATCCTGAGGATGGGGAAGCAGTGGGTATTTATGATGGTCGCTATGGACCTTATGTAAAGCATGGTAAGGTAAATGCTTCTTTGCCGAAGGATATGTCTGTTGAGGATGTGACTTTGGAGAAGGCTCTGGAACTTTTGCAGGCTAAGGCTAGTAGTAAAAAGTCTGGTCGTGGTAGGAAGTCTACAAAGTCAAAGGCGGAAGATAATTAGGGTTTAGGGTTTAGGGTTTAGGGTAGGAGTCAGGAGTCAGGAGTCAGGAGTCAGGAGTCGGAAAAAATGGGAATCATAGAGGAGGTAGGAGGAAAAATCACTCTTACGATTTTTCTGCAATGATTTGTGAAAAAAACTGTAGGGGTTTGGTCTCCAAACCCTAATTATTAATTATTGCTCTGCTGAATAAAGTCTTTTAGTAGGGGTAGGAGTCAGGAGTCAGGAGTAGTAGGGGCGATTCGCTTGCTCGCCCCTACAGGAGAAATAGGGAATTTAGAGGAAGTAGAAGTAAGAATTGTCCACCAATTTTTCTGTCCTTAGTTTGCCCAAAATACTAACTTTTTGAGCGTGAAGAGTTGAAACAAGCGCACTTTTTGGGAATCAAAAAAGGCTCAAATCTTTACCTATAAATGCTTTGATAATTAATCAGCAAGCCCTAATTATTAATGGCTTTGTTGCACGAAAGTATATAGCTGCCACACTTGGGACCCATATCTACAACAATAACGCGCTGAAACTGCTCTAACTATTGGACAATAGATAAATAGAACATAAATCTTTGAAATCAAAAGGTTGAAACTTTTGCCTGTAAAGGTTTTGAGAGTCGATCGGTAGAGCAATAACTATTGGACAATAGTAAATAGGATATCAATAATCATGAAAGAGAGTGATTAAGCTGTCGCTAGGCGAGCCTTTTCATATAGGGAATGGGACTCTTGACCTGTCGCTCTGCGTTTTATGTCAGCTCTTAGCCGTTTTGCGCTCCAGATAACTTTCCTTCAGAATGCTTTGCGGAGCGCAAAAACGCTCTCTCAGCAGAGCAATAACTATTGGACAATAAATAAATAGGGTTTGCTGAAAAAGTATTTTTACTCTTTGTAGTAGTCAGTAGTCAGTAGAAATAGGAATTCAGAGGAGCTAGGAGTTAGAATTGTTCCTCAATTTCTCTGTCCAACTATGGGTCTAAAATAATAACATTTTGAGCCTTTTCAACTCAAAATCTCCCACTTTTTCAATATTGAAAAAGGTTAAAAGCTTGAGAATGTAAACACTTTCAGATTTAATCAGCAGAGCAATAAATAGAAAATCAATAATCGCGAAAAAGATTGATTAATCTGTAGAATGGATGTTAAGAAGGCTAATTTCATGCAACAAAGCCATTATTAATTATTAATTATTAATTATTTAGCAAACCCTAATTATTTTCCTAATCTCCAATTTTATCCACCAGGCAACTCAGTCAAAAAGTTATTAACTATTGTAGGTAATTCTTTTTTAGAGTAGTTATAAGTGAGTGCCAGTAGATTTTGAGCTATTGTTATTACTTGATTTTTATCAACCATATCTAAAAGTTGAAAAGGTGTATAGGTTCCATCAAATACCTCTACACTAGCATCACTAATTGCAATTTCTATCGTTTCTTCTAAGATGGTTTGCCATTGGTCTTGCTTTATATAATAAGATTTTCGATTATCCTGAAGATTAATTTTTTTAATTTCTATTAGTGAACTACGAATAGAAGATTATCCTGAAGATTGATTTTTTTAATTTCTATTAGTGAACCACGAATAGAAGCTGCCCAAGAATTTGTTAACCTTTGCTCTAATTGATTTTTAATCAGGTGTATTAACATTCTAATTACAAAAGATTCAATGGCATAAATTTTTGTTTGCCGACTCATTCCATCTAATTCATATATTAAAGCTAAAGGATCTTCGTGGCGTTGTTCTAAAATACTATTTTTTAAATCTTATAATTCCTGAATCATTGCTATTACTATTGTAATATTTAGACTTGCTAATTAACTCACAAACCACACTTCCCACACTCCTATCCCTGCCTCCAGTCTTCCCCACTAGGTAACTCAATTAAAAAATCATCAATAACTTTTGGTAATTCTTTTTTAGAGTAATTAAAAGTTAATTTTAGCAAGTTTTCAGCTTGCAATTTATATCGTTTATTCTAATATTTATTGCCATTGGTTTTGCTGAATGTAATAAGATTTTCGATGATCCTGAAGATTAATTTTTTTAATTTCTATTAGTGAACCACGAATAGAAGCTGCCCAAGAATTTGTTAACCTTTGCTCTAATTGATTTTTAATCAGGTGTATTAACATTCTAATTACAAAAGATTCTATGGCATTAATTTTTGTTTGCCGACTCATTCCATCTAATTCATATATTAAAGCTAAAGGATCTTCGTGGCGTTGCTCTAAAATACTATTTTTTAAATCTTCTAATTCCTGAATCATTGTTTGTTTTTATATGAAATTTCCCCATCATAATAAGCATTAAATTTATCAAAAATCTTGAGATAGTATATGGTTACTGCTGATGAAATTATCTTGGAAATACTATTTCCTAAATTACTAAATTACTTATTCAAACCGTTTATTCCTTGAGCAATCTTAACTATCGAATCAATAATTCCCAGTTTTAGAATTCTGTCAATGAGAAGCAAAAGCCAAGATATAGCAATTAAAAAAATAACATCTTGTGGGATATCTCTACTCTTTATAATTTCTATTTCAATCAATATAAATAAAATCAACAATATAATCAGAGGTGTAATTGCTAGCACAAAATTTACAATTTTATTGAATAAACTATCTTTGCTAGATTTTTCTTCTATTTTGTTTCCTGAATTAAAGTTGTTTGGAATATCTCCTGACCACACAAAATCACCATATCTACCTGTTAAATAAATGTTTAGCAAATAGCGAAAGTCTTTTTCTAAGGTTTCCCTAGTAGAAGATATTGGAACAATAGCCCATCGACTTCTTTCCCAAAGAAAAAACTCTATTTTTCTAAAATGTTCTTTTATCCATTCTTGATAACTTGTATTTTGGTTAGATATCTTTATTGATAAAAGTCGATTAAGTCGCACTAAGTTTTTCATACGCTGAAGAATATTAATCCTTAAATTCATATCTTCTAAAGCTTGAGCATGATTTAATTCTACTAAAAGATATATTATTGTAATTATAATCATAAAAGACAATCTACCAATAGATGTAAAATATGTATAGTTTATATTGTTTGCAAAACTGACTAAATATTTATAATATATAAAAAAATATACAGGGTATATTACTGCTGTAATTATCAAAAATATCAATAATATTAAAAATCTCAAAGATATTGAATTAAAAAGTAAATTAGCATAGGTTGTGTTTTCTGGAATCAAAGGGATTAAAATTTTTATTAGTGAGTATGAAAAAAATATTAAAAGAGCAGATGATAGAGCAAGAATAAAAGCCACAATAACAGAAATAAGCAAAAGTAACAAATCTGCTAATGTTATACTTTTGTAGGGATCGCGTTTATATTTTTCCTGTCTTTTTATAAATTCTTTTTCTATACCTAATCTATCTGCAATTTCCTGAAATTCAACATAAACAAAAAAAATTTTGATTAAGTCAAGCAATGATTTTCTCTGTTCGTGAACTGGAGAAATATCGTAGGGGTATAAGTAGCATAATAACTGATATATCTTGACTTTAAGCCATGAATTGTCATTATAAAAGTTGAGATTTGTAGAATCAAAAGACATTTCACTACTACTCTATAAAACTTTGAATTTATCTTGATTAATTGATTATCAAACCAGAAAAATTAAATAAGGCAATAGAAAAAAATAAATTATCCAATTTTTAAACTAAATCTGGAAAGTTTCGCTGCCTAATTTTCCTACTCCCTACTCCATACTACCTAAATTCAGGGTAATTGTATATTTTTTGATTTGGAAGTCCCTAATATATTTGTCTGGCTAATACCAATTAAAATTAACAAGAGGTTCCTAATATATTTGTCTGGCTAATACCAATTAAAATTACCAAGGGGAATATTAATGTTTTCCCTAAAATATTAATCCTAATATTCCCCCTTCAAAATAATAGCAATAGTTAAAAGTAAATATTCAGTAGTTAGCTTTTATTATCATTAAGGAACTTGCCAAATACGTTGATGATATTGTTCTGGTTCAGCATAAGGATCAACCACAGAATGATTATGGTTGTGACTATGATGATGATGGGAGTGAAAATGTTCGTGATGACTATGAGAATGTTCTCCATTACTAACAACAGCTAACCGAAACTTACACATTTCACAGTTCATTTTTACTTCTGCTAATTGTGTCTCTATTTCTCTTTCTCGCAATAATTCTAATAATATTGGATGCGCTCCCATTTCTGGCAAACAAGTCATAGAAATATCTGGATATTGTTCTTGTTGTTGAGCAGTAATATCAAATATTTTCTTGACTAAAACTCCAGTAAATAAAAAGTATGGCAAAACAATAATTCGCTTCGGTTGATATAACCTTGCTCGCCGAAAACCTTCTTCTAAACGAGGATGAGTAATGCCAATAAAACAGGCTTCAACTGTTAAATAATTACTGCCTTCCCATAACATTCGAGCTAGTTTATAAACATCTCCATTCGCATCGGGGTCGCTCGAACCTCGCCCTACAAATAATAAGACTGTTTCGGAGCGTTTAAAGTTAGTTTCGTCTAATTTTGTAAGACGCGATCGCCACAATTCTATAATTTTTGGAGTAATACCAAAATGTCGCCCATAATAGAATTTTATTTGAGGATGTCGTTGCTTTGCTCGGTCTAATTCATTAGTAATATCAAATTTATTGTGGCGAGCTGCAAATAACAAAATTGGCAAAGCAGATAATTCTGTGTAACCTTGTTCTACACATTTATCTACTCCCTCTTGAATAGTTGGTCCTGTTAATTCCAAAAAACAAGGTATTACAGGTCGAGATTTATCTAAATTTTGATAAGCTGCAACAAAGTCTAAGAAAGTTTGTTTTCCTTCAGCATCTCTTGTACCATGACCTATCAACAACAAAGGTCTTTGTAGGGGTAATGGCTGTAAGTTATAGTTTGTATATAAATGACTTTTTTCTGTTGTTGAAGTTAGATTTTCTTGTGTTTTTATTTCTGAGTTTTTAGTTGAATATTTCATTAATTATACTTTTCCTGTGTCAGGCAGAAAATTAGGGTTTACAACTGATAATTAGGTGTTCTGGCTCATCAATATTTTTTTGAATTAGCAAGTAGTTATTAATTTTTTCTCTTTGCTATTTTTATCGATTTACAGTTGCCGCACAGCCTTGGAATTTCACCATAGTTTCCCTCATTTATCAGTAAAATATGCAACATAAATTATTGTTGCCAAAAATTGCTACGAAATTTCTTCTATTTGACTTGATTTTTGTTATTTTAGCTCATATAACAATCCTCAATCATTAGTATAGTATTAAACTTTTATAGCAATTTGCAAAAAGCGTGAGGTATGTACATTCCTAATTTTTAGGTCGGAAGTCGGAGGGAGTAGTAATATCAAATCCGGTTGAATAGTTATTGTATAGTTGGGAGTAGGGGAGTAGGGGAGTAGGGGAGATTGAATACTGAAAATTATAGAATTATCAACATATACTGTATAACCGGATTCTATCTAATATCAGTTTGATAAATGTTTGCTACAAATAGTTAGGGGATTTTTTAGTCTTCAGGTAGGGGAGTCGTTGGATTGGCGACGTACAGGACTCAGGAGTCGTATGGGAATAACTTCTTAGTCATTGTTACTTCATAACTTATCGAATTCGTCAAAAATACATCTCTTTTCAATTATTAATTATTAATTATTAATTGTTAATTATTAATTGTTAATTATTAATGATTACCTCTTCTTGAAAAGAATAGGATTGGTTAAAAAGGAAATTTTTTTCTTCTCTTAGTCGATTGGATATGGCGTTTAGCTAGCGCAAAACTACGTTAACGCTACGCGACATGTTTGCGGAGCATTCCGTCAGGAAAACGCGTAGCGTCCCGGAGGGAAGGAGACCTCGCCATCCCACCCTTCGGGAAGCTCCGCTTTTCATGTCGGCGACAGCCGAAACGACCGCTTTTTTATCCTTGAAAGAAGAGGCTTTAAACCTTGATTTTTCGGTAATTTATATCAATCAAAACTGTTCTAAATTAATTTTTTTCAAGTATTTAACAGATAGTTTTTACTCTCCGTTATCCATATATCTACTCATTCAAGAAAATATAAATTTTATGAAATACTATTATACTAATTTTATTGCTATTTAGTAATCTATAATACCTTTAAACAACTAATACCAATTTATATATCTTAATGTGATACTCCAACAGTCAAATAGTTACCAAGATTTAAAGTATGTTTTTGATAATTAAATTATTGGTCGGTCAGTAATTAATTATTATTACTACTTTTAATATCAAATCTCTTCGGCTCCAGTATGAAAAAATGTTCTAGATAAGTATCATTGCAAAATCTTTCTACCTTTCCGTACCTCTTTTTCTTCCCACACTTCTCCACCCAATCAGATATAGCAAGATTTTTGAGATTTAGTATGATTTTATGTGTGCCTCATTAAAAGGAAAACCCTTATTAATTCTGAACTTCTGACTTCCTAAGAGGCATTTTGAATAGGTCTTAGCTTAGGTGGAGCCGTAGATTGGAAATATCTTAATGAATTATTTTGCCGACGATTTTAGTGTAACTATAGTTTCTAAATATATAGAAAAATATTCTAATATTCAGTTCAGACCAAATTAATTAATCTTGGATGAACTACAACACCCTCTATCCCATTGCTAATAGGGTTTGGGACTACTTTACGATCTGCCGAATGTTATTACCTCGCTAATTTTACTTCTGCTTTTCTAGATTTATAGGTTTAACTACGAGGGAGGCTATAGACTTATGTCTTCCTCCGCTAGAAAGGATTTTCACCCATTTAAAATTAGGTCAATGGCTGTTGGCAAGTTTATGTTTTACACCCGTAAGGCACTATTATATCTAATAAACCTTTTCTTTGTCAAAGATGGATAAAAGTTGATAGATTTCTAGATCTTTCTCTAGATCTTTCTATTGATTCGGCAAAACTTTACAATACTTTTTTGAACAAAGTTGTTGAGTGCAGTCTCCATCTAAATCAGACATTTTAGCTGTAGTTAGGGAAACTAACAAATAAAGGCCAAACATCCTTTGACTCTCAAGACCTGTAGAGAATATCTACAAAATAGAGTAAATACAAAAATGTGGACATATTTACAGCAAAATAAAGTTCTACACGATATATAGAAGTAAAAATCTATAGCACTTACCTTAATATTTATAAATTTAAAGGAACAATCATCTTGTATTTATAGACATAAATTTATACTCTATCTCAACCACTCTTAAGCTTAAAAAAATGTATGAGGAGAAAACAATCTTTCACTTCTAACGGCAATTCTCAACCAGAGTTAGCCCATAATATACAAAACCAATTAAGCAAGATTTGTGATAAAACGATAGAATCATAAGCCGTAGTATCTAACCATATAATCTGAAAATTACTATGAATGACACAACCAACGAATTACTAGAAAATATGCCCAGGGAGCAAAGAGTTGGGCAACTGCGTAACTTAATTGAAACTTTGCACATAGCTGATGAAGTGGCCAGTAAAGGCTATCTGATTACTAGCTCTGAACTGGCAGATTTAATGGATATCAATGCCAGTGCAGTTACTAGCCGTGGAGATCATTGGGTATGGCGCAACTGGGTTGTATCTAGAGTCCGTCGTGAAGGGAACCAAAGTGCGATTCGTTTCTGCTAAAAGTTAGGGTCATATAGCGCTACGAAAATAGGTTAGGACATTTATAAATCCTCAAACTTAGTCAGAGATTATTTTTGAATTTTGAATTTTGAATTTTGAATTTTGACTTGCAGGTAGTGCTATAGTGCCAAAATGTGAGCAGAGTAAGGCCATTAGCCTTATAACTAAATGACCTTGGAGGTGAGATTCCTTCCACCCAGGTGCAGGGTTGACAGCATCACCCCTACGGTAGCGACTAGCCATCAATCCGTAAAGCGGGGTGAAAAGGTGGTAAAACTAGCAGCTTAAGTTGGTTTCCATTGAGCAAAATACCCATTGGATAGCTATAGTGCGAAGATGTGAGTGAAGCGTCGTCACGTTCAGCCAGTGAAATAAGCTGTGACACTGGGGCCAAAAGGCAAAGGATAGGGAGTTAGCGAGATTTGGTTCGACTAACAAGCACTTCCCGTAAACCCGGCGTAAAGCATCATCCTAAAGGTATATAAATAAGGTCATTTGGAACGAAGTAACCCATGAAAAACTCTTGAATAGAAATCAGGAGTCAGGAGTCAGGAGTCAGGAGTCAGGAGTCAGGAGTCAGAAGTTAAATTCTTCTTTTGACTATATTTGAGAGACCTGAGAGTTTCATAAGCCTCTGTCTACTCTATCTAAAAGTAAGAGGTACTGATAACTAATAACTGAAAAAGCTGATAACTGATAACTGATAACTGTTAACTGAAAAGTAGGTGCTAACCGTATGTTTGATTGGGAGGGATTGTGTCAGAAGCAAAGGCCCGTTAGTTAATTTAATGGGATATGCAGACGGACACACGGTGATTTGGAATGTAGAGTTTGAGTAAGTAATATAGATGTCTAATACGAGTTTAAAGACTACGGGGGAATGGAAGGAATGGCGCGAGATTAACTGGTTAAAAGTTGAGCGTCGGGTCTTCAAGTTACGGAAAAGAATCTACATGGCCTCTCAACGTGGTGATGTTATTGCAGTTCGTAAGCTCCAAAAAACGTTGATAAAATCCTGGTATGGAAGGTTATTGGCGGTGCGTAGGGTTAGTCAAAGTAACCAGGGTGAGAAAACAGCAGGAATAATTGATGTTCAATCATTGTCTCCAGAAAAATGTTTTGCCTTGGCTAAAGGATTAAAACTAAATAGCAAGGTTAAACCTATAAAAAGCTCTTTTGAAGACTTTGCTTTGCAAATACTTGTCAAGATAGCTCTAGAAAAACAATGGGAAGCTAAGTTTGAACTTTATGGTTACGGGTTTAGACTAGGGGAATCATGTCGGGATGCTATAAAAGCAATTGTTAATTGTGTTAAGTTTCAGCCTAAATATGTACTTAAAGCTGACATAACTAAATGCTTTGACTGTCTCGACTATGAACAATTTTTAAAACAATTAGATACTTATCCAAACTTAGGTAAACAAATTCGAGTTTGGTTAAAGGATGGTCTGATGGATGGAAAAGAGTTGTTCCTAAGACAAGAATTAATTTTTCCACTACTGGCAAATATAGTTTTCTATGAAATAGAAGCACAAATCAAACATTACGCTGAAACATTTAATGAAAAATGTCAAGGTTTAAGTTTGATTCGTTATGCAGGTGACTTGGCGATCGCTCACGAAGATATTGAGGTAGTTCAAAAATGCCAAGATATAATTACAGGGTTTTTATCTGAGTTATTTCTGGAATTAAAACCAAGTCAAATTAGAATTTCTCACACATTATATATATGTGGTGAAGAAGAACTTGGTTTTGATTTTTTGGGATTTAATATTAGACAATATGAGGTGAGTAAAAATCAAAGTAAGCTAGGTTTTAAAACGAATATTAAACCAAGTTTGGAGAGTATCAGAAGTCATTATTCTCAAATTTCTGAGGTGATAGATCGACATAAGTCTGCACCACAAGTTGCCTTAATTAGAAAACTTAACTCTTTGATTAAAATTTGGGTAAATTATTACTCAGGAGTGGTGAATCAGAAAATTTTCCAGGATTTGGATAGTTTGATATTCCAAAAACTCTGGAGTTGGGCAAAAAGAAGACACCCAAATAAAAATAATCGTTGGATTTGCCAAAGATATTGGCAAACTAGAGGGGAAAAGAAGAGGGTATTTTCTACTGGTGACAAGTATGGTAATCAAGTTAGACTATTGAGGCACGCCAACTGGATTTATCAAAACTTTGGTTGAAGACCCGCGCTCTCCCGTATGGGAGCATCTTATGGGAAAACCAATCAATCTTGCGGTTTTACAGATAAGTATGTTAAAATGCTAATGTTACTCAACCAAAAACCAAGGTTGAAACTAATATCGCTTTTTAATCAAGTAATATCGCTTTTTAATCAAGTAAATCAAGTCGCCGAGGGGCACTGGTCGATTATTTATCGGACACGGAGGAAGCGTTAGACTGGTAAGCCAGCATTTTCCAGTGAGGTGTCAAACCGCCCTGAGTCCTTCAGTGTAGGGACGATTCGCGAATCGCCACTACAGTCTGTTTGAATGATAGATGGGAATCCCCCGCTGTCTCCTAGAGCAGTGTCGGGAGGATGTCAATGGAGCAAACAAAGGGTACTAAATATTCAACTCACTCAAAAGATAAAAATAGGACTTACTTAACTAAATAAGAAACCGGGTTTATTGTTCTGATTATTATTTTTCGCTTTCACGAAATTTAGTGGATCTATTTGGTTTCTGTTTAAGTCCTAAAAAATACAAGGTGCTCACTGCAATTTATGGACATTACTATGATATGAAAACTGCTAATAATAGCAGCAGAGGTACTCTTTTAATTAGGACCAAATCGCTGAGGAGCCGGATGAGGTGAAAGTCTCATGTCCGGTTTTGAAGACGAGTAGTTCTGGTGATAGAATTGCTTAGTTTAACTTCTCTGGCAATTAGAAAGGGTGGATTAATTTTACCCATAATTTCCTTTTTAATTAGGGATTTTAAGAAGGGCGATCGCTTATCTTCGTTAGTTGAGGAGCGATCGCTTATATTATGTTTGGATAATTATCAATAGAACTTTGTTCTAAGGAAAAACAAGAGTTAATATATTATCAAGTTAGATACTGGTGTGAAGATGTTTGCGTAGCATTCCGTAGGAAAATAAGAATTGGAATCAAAACTATTACAGGTAGATTATTAACAGGAATGGGTATTAAACAAGCAAGGAAAACAGGAATGGTTGTTTAATTATTTATGGATTTATGGTTTGATATAACCCCAAACACTGAGATTGTTTTTTCTATGAATTTAGTCATTTATATGGGGTATCTACGGAAAAATATTTGGAGATATTTGCGGAAAAATATCCCTATTATTTGTATATTATTCAATTAGATAATTGACCTCTACTTCAATGTTTAAATATGTCAATTCCTGACAATATAATTTTTTTATTTCAACGACTTTACTCTCCAGAGTTAAATCTAATATAAAGACTATATAAAATATCTACTTATCTCTAGAAACAGCAGATATCTGGGAAATTCTCTGGCAAATTTTCGGCTATCTATATATATAAGAGTGAAATTTTTATCTCCTCAGAGAACTGCCAAAAAGTCGGGGGGAGACAAGAGGGATTTCCTCAACTTCATAAAATATCTATTTCCTTCTAGGTAGAGGAGATATCTGGGAAAAGTCTCTGAGAAATTTTCTACTGCCTATATATGAAAGTGAAATTTTTACTTCCTCAGAAAAATGGCAAAAAGTCGAGAGGAGGCAAGAGGGATTTCCTCAACTTCATAAAATATCTACTTATCTGTAGAAACAGCAGATATCTGGGAAATTCTCTGGCAAATTTTCGGCTATCTATATATATAATTTTTATCTCCTCAGAGAACTGGCAAAAAGTCGGGGGGAGACAAGAGGCGATCGCTCCACTTCAAAAAATATCTACTTCCTTCTAGGTAGAGGAGATATCTGGGAAAAGTCTCTGAAAAATTTTCGGCTATCTATATAGATAAGTGAAATTTTCACCTCCTCAGAAAACTGGCAAAAAGTTGAGGGGAGACAAGAGACGATCGCTCCACTTCAGAAAATATCTATTTATCTCTAGAAAGAGCAGATATCTGGGAAAAGTCTCTGAAAAATTTTCGGCTATCTATATAGATAAGTGAAATTTTCACCTCCTCAGAAAACTGGCAAAAAGTTGAGGGGAGACAAGAGACGATCGCTCCTCTTTAAAAAATATCTACTTATCTCTAGAAAGAGCAGATATCTGGGAAAAGTCTCTGAAAAATTTTCGGCTATCTATATAGATAAGTGAAATTTTCACCTCCTCAGAAAACTGGCAAAAAGTTGAGGGGAGACAAGAGACGATCGCTCCTCTTTAAAAAATATCTACTTATCTCTAGAAAGAGCAGATATCTGGGAAAAGTCTCTGAAAAATTTTCGGCTACCTATATATAGAAGTGAAATTTTCATTTCCTCAGAGAACTGGCAAAAAGTTGAGGGGAGACAAGAGGCGATCGCTCCTCTTTAAAAAATATCTACTTATCTCTAGAAAGAGCAGATATCTGGGAAAAGTCTCTGAAAAATTTTCGGCTACCTATATATAGAAGTGAAATTTTTATCTCTGAGAAAAGCTGGTAAAAAGTTGAGGAGGAGTAAGAGGCGATCGCTCTACTTCAGAAAATATCTACTTACTTCTGGGTAGAGGAGATATCTGGAAAAAGTCTCTGATAAATTTTCGACTATCTATATAGATAAGTGAAATTTTCATCTGCTCATAAAACTGGCAAAAAGTCGAGAGGAGGCAAGAGGCATTTCCTCAACTTCAGAAAATATCTACTTCCTTCTAGGTATAACAAATATCTGGGAAAAGTTTCTAGCAAATTTTCGGCTATCTAATTTCAATAGGTTTTATTCTATTTGGGAAATGGTTAAACACAATTAAAAATTAAAAATTATCAGCGCTTTTGCCTAAAAAAACAGAAGGCTATTTGCAGAGCCTTCTGTTATTAACAGATTACACATTTTATAGTTTATAAATCTTGTTTGAAATGTTTCTGCGTAAGTCCTGACTGTAAAAGGATTACTAAAGTTACTTGACACTAAATGGTAACTCCTCTAGTCTTATGCCTTATAGCTAACTTGTTAACTTGTTACTCTGTAAATTCCATTAGCGGGGGGCGGGTATAGGAGTGATAATTGGTTCAGGTTGATGAAAACTCGCAGGTTTACGAACATTACCTAGTGTATACTTTGCGCTTTCAATTATTGGAGGAAGATTTGTTTGGTTTGCTAGTCTACCACAATTTTTGTCGTATAAAACACGTTCACCAAATTGTATTGCCAGATTTAACTCATGCCTTTCCCGGAAAGCTGGACCACCTAATTGACTAGATTGTGCCCAGAAAAAAGCTTTTTGCTTAGAAGAAATTTGTCTCATTGCTACAGAAATAGCTTCTCCGCAAGTCATTCCATAAGCTGTGTTAGACCCAAAAACAATCATTCCAACTGCTAAGAAGGATGTTGTTAATAACTTTTTCATACTCAAAACCTTTGTAGAATGGATTTAGATAATTCTTAGTTAGAATTATTTGATTACTATTGTAGTGAGAAGTTATTTATTTTGTCAATTTTTATCTCTGAGAAGAACTGGTAAAAAGTTGAGGGGAGGTAAGAGGTGATCGCTTTACTATTAATACTATAGATTCATGTGCTTTTTTTCCTTCTTCCCTCTTCCTTCTTTCTTCTTCCTTCTTTCTTCTTCCTTCTTCCTTTACTTCAATTTTCTTCAATTTTCGGCGGATATTTCTCTAATACTTCCCATAAATATTTCCCAGTATAAGACTCTAAATTTTCTGCCACTTCTTCGGGCGTTCCACAAACAATTATTTCTCCTCCTTTATCTCCTCCTTCCGGACCTAAATCTATTACCCAGTCGGCACAACGAATTACATCTAAATTATGCTCAATTACTACAATGGAATTTCCTTTGTCTACTAATCTTTGCAAAACATTCAATAATTGATGAACGTCGTAAAATGATAAACCTGTTGTTGGTTCATCTATTAAATAAATAGTTTTTCCTGTTGCTCGCTTAGACAATTCGGAAGCTAGTTTTACTCTTTGTGCTTCTCCACCGGAAAGTGTCGGTGCGGATTGACCTAATTTGATATAACCTAAGCCTACATCTACTAAAGTTTGTAATCTATTGGCTGCTCTGGGAATATTTTTAAATACTTCTAAACTTTCTTCTACAGTCATATTCAAAACATCAGCAATTGACCGATCTTTATATTTGACCTGCAAAGTTTCTCTGCTATATCTTGCACCTTTACAAACTTCACATTGCACATAAACATCTGGGAGAAAGTTCATTTCTATTACATTTACACCTTGTCCGCTACAAGCTTCACATCTGCCGCCTTTGACATTAAAAGAAAATTGCCCTGGTTTATAACCTCTGGCTTTTGCTTCTATGGTTTCGGCAAATATTCCTCGGATTACATCAAATACTCCTGTATAAGTTGCTGGATTGGAACGGGGTGTTCTGCCAATAGGTGATTGGTCGATTACGATTACTTTGTCTATTGCTTTTAATCCTTTGATTTTTTCTAAGTTTTTGGGAAAGGGAATATTACGACTGAGATAATGTTGCAAAGCTGGATAAAGTAATTCGTTCATTAAGGTTGATTTTCCTGAACCAGAAACGCCGGTAATACAGACAAGTTTTCCTAAAGGAATTTCTATATCTATATTTTTGAGATTGTTTCGATGACAATTTTTGAGTAGTAGAGATTTGCCGTTTCCTGTTCTTCTTTCTGATGGGGTTGCTATAATTTTTTTGCCGGATAAGTAAGCACCTGTTAGTGATTCTTTTGTTGCTAATAATGTCTGGAAATTTCCCTGATAAATTATTCGTCCGCCATGCACTCCTGCTCCCGAACCTATATCAATAATATGGTCGGCTTTTCTAATAGTTTCTTCGTCATGTTCTACAACTATTAATGTATTTCCTAAGTCGCGAAGTTTGGTTAAAGTTTGCAAGAGGCGATTGTTATCTCTCTGATGTAAACCGATACTTGGTTCGTCTAAAACGTAGAGAACTCCTGTTAGACCAGAACCAATTTGTGTTGCTAATCTAATTCTTTGTGCTTCTCCTCCAGAAAGTGTCATTGTTGCTCGGTCTAATGTTAGATAATCTAAGCCAACATCCAAAAGAAAATTTAGTCTTGCACGAATTTCTCTCAATACTAATTCTGCTATTTTTGCCTGGCGATCGCTCAATTCTAAATTATCAATTTTCTCCAAACATTCTCGAATTGAAACTTCTGTAAAATCGGTAATTTTATATTTCCCTACTTCTACGGCAAGTGCTTCTGGTTTTAATCTTTTTCCTTGACAAGTTTCGCAGGTTTGATTGACTAAATATTGTTCTAATTTTTGTTTGATTAAATCTGAACCTGTTTCCTCATATTGCTTTTCCAAAATGGGGATAACTCCAGGATAGTAACGATAATCTCCTTCTCCATTTTTCGTTTCCATCCAGATAGGTTCGTCGCTACCTTCTAGCACTAACTTTTGTTCTTTCTTGCTCAATTTATTCCAGGGAGTTTCTATCTCAAAGTCATAAGCTTCAGCCAAACTATAAAGCAGAGAAAAATAATAGGGATTTTCCTTGTTCGACCAAGGAGCGATCGCTGAATATAAGGGTGCATTGGGGTCGGGTACTATTAATTCTGGGGAAAATTGTTTGAGACTACCCAAGCCGTGACAAGTCGGACAAGCACCGTAGGGGGAGTTGAAAGAAAAGAGCCGGGGCGACAATTCTTCCATTACTGCTCCATGTTCCGGACAGGCAAAATTTTCGGAAAAGACTATTTGAGTCTGAGAATTTTCCAGTTCTACTTCTAGTTCCTGACTGGAATTAGCTGAATTATTGTCAGATTTAGAATTAGCTGAAGTTGCTATTTTTGCCGGAGTTAGGTTATACTTATTTTTTGTAGGCACTGCCCCTATCTTTACCGATGTGTCATTTAATACGTTAATTAAAGCAATTCCAGTAGATTGACGTAGACAAGTATTTAGAGAATCTGCTAAACGTTCCTCTATTCCTGGCTTTTTTATAAGTCTGTCAATAACAATTTCTATAGTATGTGTACGATTTTTATCTAATTTGATTTTTTCAGCAATTTCTACAACCTCTCCATCAACTCTCAAACGAACAAATCCTTGAGCAGCTAAACTAGATAAAAGTTTCTGATGAGTCCCTTTTTTGCCTCGAACCACGGGAGCTAGGATATGAAATTTGCTCCGGTCTGGAAGAGCCATAATTCTGTCGCACATTTCATCAATGGTTTGAGGGGCAATATTATGGTGGCAAATTGGGCAATGGGGTTCTCCTGCTCTACCAAATAGTAATCTCAGATAGTCGTAAATTTCGGTGACGGTGCCGACTGTGGAGCGGGGATTATGGGATGTGGATTTTTGGTCGATGGATATGGCGGGGCTTAATCCTTCGATGGAGTCTACGTCTGGTTTGTCGAGTTGTCCGAGAAATTGTCGGGCATAGGCGCTGAGGGATTCGACGTAGCGACGTTGCCCTTCGGCGAAGATTGTGTCGAAGGCGAGGGAGGATTTGCCGGAGCCAGAAACTCCTGTGAAGACTATGAGGCGATCGCGTGGGAGTTCTAGGTCGATGTTTTTGAGGTTATGTTGTCTTGCTCCTCGGATGCGGATGGTATTTTCAGGACTGGTCATTTTAGTTATGAGTTATGAGTTATCAGTTATCAATTATCGGTCATCAGCAAAATTTGTAGTGCCATTGCTTATTGCTCAAGTTTCTTTTTATCAAACAGGATTGGGTCTAAAACCCCGCCTTTTAAGGGGAAATGTTTTTGTCGCGTTGCTCTAATCCCGGTTACAAAAACATACGTCGCTAATCCAACAGTTCCCCCCTATCTGACTTCTAACTTCTTACTTTTAACTTCTGACTTCTGACTTTGTTGAGGCGATCGCTCCTCATCCTCCCAAAAATTAGCTAATTTTCCCACTTCTCAAAAATTCAAAAATTATAGATAACTGCCAAATTTTTTCTCACTATCTCTCGGCAGTGAAAAATTACCAACTTTTTCATTCTCTGAAGCACCTAAAAAATTCGGCGCGTCCAAGGATTTTCAGAAATTTTCCCCAGGAGCAATGGCAGAGAAATTTTCATTTTGCGAAGCACCCAGAAAGATCGGCTGGTTTTTCCGAAAATCTTTCCATCTATTCCTCCGAGTGAAAAATTCTCAATATTTTGATTCTCCGAGAGCTACCGGAAAACTCGGCGCGTCCAAGGATTTTCAGAAATTTTCCCCAGGAGCAATGGCAGAGAAATTTTCATCTTGCGAAGCACCCAGAAAGATCGGCTGGTTTTTCTGAAAACTTTTCCATCTATTTCTCCCAGTGAAAAATTACCAATATTCTGATTCTCTCAGAGCTGCCGGAAAACTTGGCGCGTCGAATTTTTCTCAGAAATTTTCGTAAGAAACAATGGCAGAGATATTTTCATTTTGCGAAGCACCCACAGAAACAGAGGCTGGTTTTTCCGAAAATCTTTCTATCTATTCCTCCGAGTGAAAAATTCTCAATATTTTGATTCTCCGAGAGCTGCCGGACAACTCGGCGCGTCGAATTTTTCTCAGAAATTTTCCCCAGAAGCAATGGCAGAATCTTTTCATCTCGCGAAGCACCCGAAAGGTCGGCTAACTTTTCCCAAATCTTTCTATCTATATTCTCCTGAGTGGAAAATCTCCAAGATTTCTATTTTCAGCAAGCGCCTCAGAAAGTTCGGCGCGCCGAAAGATTTTCCCGAATTTTCCCTAGAAGGAACGGCAAAATATTTTCATCGCCTGAAGCACCCGAAACCTCGACTGACTTTTCCCAAATCTTTCTATTTATCTCTCCTGAGTGGAAAATCTCCAAGATTTCTATTTTCAGCAAGCGCCTCAGAAAGTTCGGCGCGCTGAAAGATTTTCCCGAATTTTCCCTAGAAGGAACGGCAAAATATTTTCATCGCCTGAAGCACCCAAAACCTCGACTGACTTTTCCCAAATCTTTCTATCTATACTCTCCCCACTGAAAAATTCCCAATATTGTCATTCTCTGAAGCACCTAAAAAATTCCGCGCGTCAAAGAATTTTGGGTTGCATCCTCAAAATTTTTGTGATAAGCTAAAGTTTAGCTGGAGTCGTTCGCCTATACGCATGACTTTTTATTCAACCCAAAAAAGTTGAGTTTCCAGGGCGATAGGACGACCTTCCGCTTCCAGTAGAGAGCGAGAAACAGAGACTCATATAAGCAATGTATCTCAGGATTTTCATAAATTTGCGCCATGTCATTCCAACTGCTAAAACGACAATTCAACGTCAAAGAATATAACAAAATGCCTGAAGTAGGCATCCTAAAAGAAGATGAGCGAGTAGAACTAATCCAAGGAGAAATTTTCAAAATGTCCCCAGTAGGTCGTCTCCATGCAGCTTGCGTGAACTGTTTAACTAGACTTTTTTCTCAAAAGTTAGGCGATCGAGTTTTAGTTAGTGTTCAAAACCCGGTTGAATTAAATGATTATTCTGAACCAGAACCAGATATAGCTTTGTTGGAGTTAAAGGCAGATTTTTACAAGTCCGGACATCCCCAGTCTGAGGATTTATTTTTGATAGTTGAAGTTGCGGATAGTACGATTAAGTTTGACCGTGAAGTTAAGGTTCCTCTTTATGCAGAAAATAATGTAATTGAGGTTTGGTTGGTAGATATTAATGAGGAATGTTTGGAGGTGCATCGACAACCTATTGGTGGTGGTTATAAGGAAGTAAAAAAGTTCGAGCGTGGTGAAATTTTGTCTGTTCAACGGTTTCCAGATATTAATATTCAAGTGGATGAAATCTTGGGATGAAATTTAATGAATAATGAATAATGAATAATGAATAATTACCTCTTCTTTATGATTAAGAGGATTTTTTCAAAAGATTCTTTTTTTCTTTTTTATCCATAAATGGAGAGACTTTACATCTGAATTTTTCGGTCAAACATAAATAATAAACACTAACTAGCTAATAGTTATCAAAAAGTTTATTCGGCTTTTGTTAATCATTTAATATGTGATTTACCAAATCTTGAACAATACTTGCCCGATAATTTCTTTTTTATGAATTAAGCCTCGGAGTAACTGGTTATTTTTGTCTGGATGTCTGGCTAAAACTAGATAATAATTTTCTGGTACTTCTACTTTTATTTCGTCGTAATCTTGAGTCGGCAAGTCGGCAATATAATCTGCTGTAAAAGGTTGGTTGTTAATGAAAACTTTTCCCTCCTGAATTTCTAAAGTTTCTCCTGGTAGTGCAATAATTGGCATTATGTAAGTACAGTAAGGTTGAAAACCTTCTTCTTCGTTACCCCAAAAATCTATTAGATTGCCTCTTTCTAAGTTACGCCATTTGTGAGTAATTATATCACTGAAAACCAGGTTGTTTGTTTGTATAGCTGGAGTAAATATTTTTGCTTGTGGAGTGATTGGATAAATACATGATGTGATGTTTATAAATATGGTCAAAATAATCAAAAAAATAATAATTCTTAGCGAGTAATTTTTGTCTAGCTGAGGAGATAAAGAAGTTACTGGTTTATTGCCAGTAAAATGTTTACGCAGAGAATCATGGATAAAGCGAAAACGACCTCCAACTTGTTGAGTTAATCTTCTCTGAGCAGAATATTTCAAAAATTTTGCATAGTTCCAAGGGATTAATCTATTTTGCCAGAGAATCAGTCTTAAGCTGAAGTGTTTAATAGATGGTAAGCCCCCACTGTGTAAACCTATTATTATTCCTAAAAATAAGCTAAATTCTGGTTCATCTAGCGCAAGTTTTATGCCTAGACCTGTATCTAATAAACTGTAAAAGTAGAAAATTAGTAAAAAAAACGGAGTAGTTATTATAGAAATAGATAGAGAATTTTTTAGAGATTCTTTAATTCCTTGGTTGGGAGTATGTTTTAATTTAATGTCTGTATTTAATCCATAAATTAAGCCTAAAATTAGCCCACTAATAAGTCCTAAAATCAGCCCATCAATCAGCAAATTAGTCAGATCGTCAATCAGAATACCAATTATTCCGAAAAGCAGTGTCTCTATTAGCCCAGAAATTAGCCCAAAAATTAGCCCAAAAATCAACCCAAAAGTCAGCCCATCAATCAACCCATCAATCAGCCGTAAAATCAGATTTTTCTTAATTTTTTGCCAGGAAAAGCTGAAAGCTTGTTTAGGTTCAATTTTTTCTACCCTAAAAATTAGCCCATAAATCAACCCAAAAATCAACCCAAAAATTAGCCCATAAATCAACCCAAAAATCAACCCAAAAATCAACCCAAAAATCAGTCCAACAACCAGCCCAAAAATAATTCTGTAAGCCAGCTTTTGAACATTGTTTTCTAACCAACTAGGCTGCATATTTTCAATCAGAAACTCAGTTTTATTTTCAGCTTCTAACTGCCTCGCTAAAAAAGTTAACCAATGCCTAGTTTGCTCTTGAGTATAAGAAGTTTGCTCTTGAGTATAAGAAGAGAAAAACTTTTCACGTTTTTCCACATCAGTAGGCATTCGTTGTAAACATTCTTCAATATAAGCTGCAAATAATTGTTCCTCATTATAAATAGGCTCCCCCTGATAAACAGTAACCATAATATTCAAAAACAAAGGAATATTTGCCAACTCCCACATTTGAGAATTATTTTGAATCACTTCCCACAAATCAACCTTACCCAAACCTTCCAAATAACGATAAATTTCCTCCTCTTCAGGAGACTGCAAACAATAAGCACCATTCAACTTTTCCAACCTAAAATTTCCCTCTTGATATTCCTCATCCCGACAACAAACAACCAAACAAGTCCCAATATCCTCCCCAATAAAATTATTAATCTTCTCAATACAAAGTCGCTGCCGAACTAATCCCAACTCATCCAAACCATCCAACAACGGCAGAATTTTTCTCCCACTTAAAAAACTTCTATTAAATCGGCGATCGCTCATCCCATAAAAATCTTTTAAATACTCAATCAACCAATCTCCAATAGATAAATTATCCTGCTGCCAATTAGACAATTCAAAAATCACAGGAACAGGAGCATCAACATTATTTTCCGCCTCCTCAATTAACTCCTTTGCCAACCTCAATAAAGTAGTAGTTTTTCCCGCCCCAGGTTTACCCAGAATTAATAACTTACCCGCCACATCCCGCCTATAAAAAACATCAATAATCTTAGTTTCAGGAGGTAGAGAAATTATCTTTTTTCTCTCAAATCTACCAACAGCTTCATTCTGGGAAAACATCGGTAATTCTAAATATTGATTTACCAATAATTGATTTTGCTGTAGAGAATCTTCCAGTCGTTGAACAACTTCAACCTTAATTCCTTTCAGAAGTTCTGACCTAACTTTTGCCTCCCGATCTTCCGGACGAAAAAAATTCAGAAAACCTTGAATAAAATCGGCAAAATTAAAATTATTAACATTTACATTTTCATTGATAATAGCTGCAACTTTACCGTGATCTTTAACATCCCTAATATTTTGACGATCAATTTTAGCTGAATCATTTTGATACTTATCTTTATTTCCCATAGTTAGTTCAAAATTTCTCCATTTCAACCAAAAAGTATAGTTAACCTTACTAGCTAACTATACCTTAAAAATTTAACTTCTAACTTAATCTATACAGTCACCAGAATAGTTAGAATATTCTCAAACTGTCAAATTTATTTGCAGCAAAAGCGTAAGGGCGAATAGCCATTCACCCCTACTTCTAACTCTAACTAGCTTCTTGCCACCCTTTAATCGCACCAAAAACAAGAGCACCTACTGGATTATCCAAAGCTTTTTCAAAAGCTGCTAACCCACCTGATGTAGCTGCACTAATTAATTTTTGTTTTAAATTAGGGTCATTTTCTATCTTTTTAATAGTCTCTGTCGCGACAATCATTTGTTCGGTAGTTGTATTAGTAGGATAGCTTTGAGAAAGCTGTTGTAAAATTTGTTGAACTTGTGCCAGTGCCTCAGCTAAATTTTGGTCTTTAGCTTCATAAATTACCCCTGCAACTTTAGCATTGCCTTTAACAGTACCAATGCTTTGATTGCCTATTCCAACTAAGCCTTTTTGGTTGTAAGTATTTCCGTTTGATTCCATAAGCTTTCAATTAGTTAGGTACATTGCTACTTAGATATCCCTAAAATCCATCGCTCACCAGTAAAAAAACACAAACATTTTCATTCTCTAAAGCTCCCGAAAAAATCGCGCGTCAAAGAATTTTCCCTTGCATTCCTACAAAAATTCTGATATTATCAAGATTAACTGGGGTTGTTCGTCTATACGCCTGACTTTTTATTCAACTAATTTTTCTAGCTCAAAGACAATCAAATATTTAGGAATTTTCCCCAGGAACAATAGCAGAAACATTTCCATTTTATGAGAACTTCCCATAAATAATGTCTCTGTTTTTTCAAAAATCTCTCCATCCTTTCCTCCTCAGTAGAAAAGCACTAACATTTTCATTCTTTGAAGCTCCCGAAAAAAATCGCGCGTCGAAAAATTTCCCCTTGCATTCCCGCAAAAATTCTGATAAGCTAAAGATTAGCTGGAGTCGCTCGTCTATACACATGACTTTTTATTCAACTAAATTTTCTGGCTCAAAGACAATCGAATATTTAAGAATTTTCCCCAGGAGCAATAGCAGAAACATTTCCATTTTATGAGAGCTTCCTATAAATAATGTCTCTGTTTTTTCAAAAATCTTTCCATCTATCCCTCCTCAGTAGAAAAGCACTAACATTTTCATTCTCTGAAGCTCCCGAAAAAAAAATCGCGCGTCGAAGAATTTTCCCTTGCATTCCTACAAAAATTCTGATATCATCAAGATTAGCTGGGGTTGCTCGTCTATACGCATGACTTTTTATTCAATAAAACTAATCAAAAAGGTCAATGCAATGAAAGTAATATAGTCATTTCAGTTTACTTTAAGGAAGTGTTCCTTGCGTTCAAAGAAAAGTTCTCATCCTTATTTGAAATAACTATAACTACCAACTATTAACCATTAGCGAACCGCCTGCTCATATCTGCGATTAACTTCCGGCCAATTAACAACATTCCACCAAGCATTCAAATAATCACCACGACGATTTTGATAATTCAAATAATAAGCGTGTTCCCAAACATCATTACCCATAATCGGATAATCTCCAGTCAAAAAAGGACTATCTTGATTAGCAGTACTAATAACCTTTAACTTTCTATCTTTACCCAAAGCCAACCAAACCCAACCACTACCAAAACGACTACCACCAGCAGCATTAAAATTTTCCTTAAAACTATCAAAATTACCAAAACTTTCATCAATAGCAGTAGCTATTTTCCCTTCAGGTTTACCCCCACCATTAGGAGTCATAATTTCCCAAAACATTTTGTGGTTAACATAACCACCACCATTATTTTGTACAGCAGTACGAATATCATTTGGTAAAGTATTCAAACTACCCAATAAATCCTCAGCACTCTTATCTTTCAGTTCAGGATACTTAGCGATCGCCCCATTCAAATTTTTAATATAACCAGCATAATGCTTACCATAATGAAACTGCATAGTTTCCTGATCAATATAAGGTTCCAATGCGTCATATTCATAAGGTAAAGGTGTTAGTTGAAACCCCCCTAAATTTTCAGCTAATTTAGTATCATTTGGTGAAGTAGATGGAGTTACTGAAGAAGAAGAATTATCTTCCGATATTTGACAACCATTTAGAGTCATAACCCCCAAAGTTGTACTTAGTGAAATCAAGAAATTACGGCGATTAATATTCATTATTAGTTACCTCAAAAATATGTTTATAATTCTATCTATCTATACTTAAATCAATTACTCCATTACCGCTCAACTAAACTTACTCAAACTGAACGAGAAAACCTGAAATTTCAGCTAAACGCAAGTGGATTAACCACCACAGGGTTAAACGGTAAACCCTTTATTCCCAGGGGAAAAGACATCTTTAACCAATGGATAATGGATAATTGATAATTAGAGATAGTTTTCATTATCCATTATTTATTAATGAAATCTGCATTAATAATTTATTTTCCCTTGTTTTATACAACCCTCTTCTTACTCTTTTTCTGCTAAAATTCGGTTTTTTTATCCATATTTTGGGAAATTATCCCCATCTAAAGCAGCTCTATTGAGACATATAAGATTCTTCTGTAATTATTATTTTTATTTCTCTTAGTTTTGCTCTATACCTCAACATCTCTATTAACCTATAATGAGGGATATTCACAAAATGAGGGATATTCACAAATTGTTGATTGTTCTTTTTCCCTAATTTTATCTCTTGTTTCCCAGTCTGATTCTCCCCAATAATTAAGGTTCCTATTTCATGGTTAACATACCAATCTATTAATCTTTTACTTGCTGTATGGAGATAATTTTCTACTTGACAATTTCGTTTGTGAGTTAATTTTTTTCACTTCGGAGAATTACTTTGATTATGGTTGGTTTTTAATTGAGATTGTCAACAAGAGCGCTGTTTATTATAAAAGGTATTAATGGCTTTTAATTGTCTGTCTTTAATCAAAAGCGGACTTCTCCCCACACTCCCCACACTCCCCACACCTCCCAGACCTCCCAGACCTCCCACACTCCCCATCATCCCATTTATGACATCCATGGTGGAGCTGACTCTAATTCCATTTCTATTTGATTAATATCTCCAGTTTCATCAATATTAAGTATTACCAATTCATCTTTGGGAGTACGAATTTTAAGATTTAAAGACCTTAAGCCTGTAGTAGTATTAATATATCCTTCATATTTAGAACCTATAGGTAATTTTAATAAAATTTCTTCAATTTTTTCAATTAACCTTTCCGAATTACGGCAATATTTTGTGGCATCTGCAAATTTTTGCTCAACCTTTTGTTGACTAATTTTTAAAGTTTTAGCCAAACCCATAACAAAACTATCTTCTTCTTCTGTTAATTTATCATCTGCCATAGCTACTTCAACAGCCAAATCAAAAGCAGTTTCTATTTCTTTCTCATTTTGAAGCACCTGTTTAGCTGCATAAAATAATGCTTCATTTTTTTCTTGAGTAATAATTCTTAAAACCTTTTTTCTAGCTGCATCTACTTCTTGAGCAGTGAATCCTTTTTTTAGTAAAAAACCCTCAATAATTTCTACTTCGTTCATATCAATATCACCATCAACTGCCATAACCATTAAACCAATAGCAAATATGGCTTCATTGGGGGTTAGTTTCTCAGAACATTTTACTTTACTATTGAAAATATTTTCATAAGACATAGATTTTTTTTTGCAGCTATGAAATTTTAATTTAAGCAACAATTTTAAAGAAATAAGTCAGAATAAATTAACTAGATAAATTATCTACATCTATTTCATTTTGGTATTTTTAATTGGTATTTTCAAAATGAAAGGTTAGAAATAAATTTTTCTATAACATTAAATTATTTTTAATAATCAACTATCTTTCCTCCTTTATTTTATATAAGCCAAAATCTCTACTTTTACTAATTTTAAACCTAGGGATAAATTAGCACTACTCTATATAAAATAGTTAATTCAGAAATTTATCCTATTTTTATATCAGTCAAATCTTTATCTTCTCATTTTGTCAGTTAAGGTGTTGCTTAAAGCCAAAATTTTTATACAAAACTTGGTTGAGAGCAATATGTTTTTCAGCAAAATATAAAAACTCACTTTAGATTTTAATCTACTTTTACTATTTTGTGTATGTAATCCTTAAAATTTATCTCAAAAATAACTACAATACTTATTATAAATATTCTTACCGAAAGATTGTGGTTTAAAGCCTCTCTTTTTAAGGGGATAAAAAAAGAGAATATTCCTTATGTCAATGCCGAAGTTTTCCTACGGAATGCTACGCAAACAGCTAGAGGTACTGATAACTGATAAGTGATAAGTGATAACTGATAACTGAAATAACCAGGCTGTATTTTTTAATTTCAAATTAATTTCTTTGATCTATTTCTTATTCCTAGTTAAGCTGTTTATTAAAAGTATCTAACTCTAAAAAAGTAAATCAATGACTATAATTAGCCAATAAACTATTTTAGGCGATCGCTAAATTTTTTAACCATAAAATCACAAGAATATTAATATTTATCAGAGCATTTTCTTGAGTAGGCAAAGCAATAAGTTAAATTTCATACCAATTTTTTGTTACCTGTAAATATATTTTTTACTCCCTAGGGAAAGAAATAAAAGTATCTGAATTTATTAACTTGTATCTTATAATCTTAAAATTTTCCTTTGCTTGTAAATAAGCTGGAAATAGTTAACTCATCACAATTCAAAAAAATGCTCTAAACAGATTAACTTTTAGACCAACATTCCACTGGTTTTCCTCCTAGTAATTGATGAGTATCTTGGAGAATATTTAGAATTTTCCCTTACTTGTAAATAAGCTGGAAGTAGTCAACTTATCCAATCAAGAAAATGCTATAATAGAGATTAATTTTTAGACAAACGTTTCACAGGTCTTCCTCCTAGGAGTTAATTAGCATTTTAGAGAATATTTACTATTTTCTCTTGCTTGTAAATAAGCTGGAAGTAGTTAACTCATTCAATCAAAAAAATACTATAAACAGATTAACTTTTAGACAAACGTTCCACTGGTATTCCTCCTAGTAATTGATGAGTATCTCGGAGAATATCTGGAATTTCATCAGCATGGGGACTCTTAGCAAGACATTTACTCAAATCATATTTTTCTACCTGTTCAGCATTTGCACCAGGAAACCAATGACTACCATTACCCAATAAATTATAGCGCCCTTTAGCATATTCCCACATATCGTAAGCGATCGCTAAATTTCTTAACCATAATATTACCGGAATATTAATATTACCAGGAGTATTTTCTAGAGTAGGCAAACCAATATGCCAAGTTTTGCACCAAATTTCTCCTAGTTGAGCGATCGCTTCTTGCTCTAGTCCGATTAATATGGGTGATAGAATCTCATCAGCCTTATCTAAAAATTCTAATGTTTTTAAGTGTTCATCAAAATCTGTCGGTTTTGATGCTCCCAAACTTAATGTATGGACTTCGGGATGACTCAAACAAAATAGATTGTTAAACACCATAGGGCTAAGTGGATAGCATAAATCTATTAATTTCTGTGGTGGTTGATACAGTTTACCACCCTTATCAGAAGGACTAATAATAAATACTCCCATATCAAAGTCTTTAGCAACTTCTATTGCTCGCCAATTACCTTGATTAATGTAGTACCAGTGTAGGTTAACATAGTCAAATTGATTTGTTTCTATAGTTTTAATTATCAGATCAGTAGGACCATGAGTAGAAAAACCAATAAATCTGACTTTTCCCTGTCGTTGTAATTTTCTAGCTACATCTAAACAACCTCCCGATCTAAGAGAGTAGTCTAACAGTTCTAATGTGTTAATCCCATGTATGCCTAGCAAATCAATATGTTCTAATTGTAAAAATTGGAGAGACTGCTCAAACTTACTTTGGAATGCTTGGGCGTCGGCGCTTGGACCAACTTTTGTTTGGACAATAAGTTTTTCCCGTGGTAGTTTAGGTAAAATTTCTCCTAGTTGCATTTCAGATGTGCCATAACCACGAGCAGTTTCTATGTGGTTAATGCCACATTCGAGGGAGCGACGAATTGTATTTTCTAAGTTTTGTTGATAGTCTAGTGGGATTTGATTTTTAGGAACATCTTGCCATTGGTATTGATACCTCATTCCACCACAGGAAAATACTGGCATTGATAATTCTGTTCGTCCAAAGCGCCGATATTGCATCATCCTCAATAATCTCTATTAACTTCCAGGGAAGGTTCTTCTATTATTTCTACATTGTTTGTAGTAAAATTTGTTCTAGCTAGAGAACCATAATACTTTCTTGCTGCTTCATCGTAAGCAATAGCTGCATCTTTTTCTACCTCAAAACGACCTAAACGTATTTGTTTTTTGTATACTTTAATTTCCGCTATCCATTTGCGTTTATCTTTACACCAATACACTCCTCGGTATTTAGATGAATGTTTAACACTAGGTCTCCTATGCATTCGCGCACTTCCTTTGACTAGACGTAAATTTTCTCTCTGATTATCTAGTTTGTTGTGATTAATATGATAAACAGATACACCCATAGGAGCATCCATTATAACTCTGTGCATATAGATAGTGGTTCTTTTGTCATCTTTTTTGATTGTTCTGGCAGCAAACCCGTCTATCAAATACCATTTATATTTTGATAATTCTTCATAGTCTTGTTCATCGACTATTACTACCTTTCCTCTAGTAATCAAGATTTCTTTAGACATTTTTTCAGCCTTCTTGTTTTATTAATTAAAAAAATAACTAATCTCTTCAAACAGTTGAGGCTACTACGCAGTTTTTAAGAACGTAATTATTTAACTTTTTCTCTATCTAGAGATAGCTAAATTAATTTTTCTGACTGCACCCCAATTTTAATTGATGAATCAAGTTTTCTTAATTCATTTACTTGATATTTTTTTGACTTTTAATTAAGAAGTATTAGTAATATTATTAAATGTGTTTTTAATCTGTTTACTTAACTACTTCCTAGAATTTTATAAAAAAATCAAGTCTCAAATCTCCCCTTAACAGGGGATGATAAAAATCTACTTCAGTATTTCAAGTTTCTAGCTTCAACGGTTGGTACTGATAACTGATAACTGAAATGACGATTGGTAGATGTGGTTTGATTTTTTTATTAATCACCTCCCTGGGTTTATACCTACCCGCAACTTAATTAAAATGATTATTCTCATCTAATGTTTTAACTTTTTTACCACTTTAAGTCAGATATATATAAGTAAATTACTGGAGTTATTGAACTTTACTTTCATACTGGAAAAAAATCTAACTCCTAGATAGAAAGAGAAATAAAAACAGAGATAGTGTCCTAAGTTTTTCTAGATTTTTCCATCAACAGAAGTTAGTACTTATTTATTGTCCATTAGATTATTAAAATGTACTTTTAGATTATTAAAATGTACTTTTCCATACCATAGCACATAGTAAAAGATTAAAGCATAATTAAGTCTCTGATTTCATACTTAAATTTTGCTATTTGTATCCTTTTTTTTTCACAATTTTGACTATAAAATTGATACAAAACTTGTTCAACAAGTCAAAAATGTAGTTTATTGTGTATCTTTATTTCTATATCTAAAGTAGAGTAATTCAAAAAAAAGCTACATTTTTTGATTCTAGTATCTTTATTGAAGTTTAATGTAAGTTAAATTTGAATTTGTAATATTTTCGTATAAGTTAAGATTCACAAAATCAGGAAGTAGAGTAGAAATGTTTTTCATTGAATCTAAGTATTATTTATTTAATCTTTAATAATTTATGTATAGTTTCGTAAGCATTCAGCCGTCAGCTATCAGCTAAAGGAAAAGCTGAATGCTGAATGCTTACATAGTTTCTATATTTATAGAGTAAGTATATAGTAATCAATATTAGTCAATAAATGGTAAATGGTGAAAAATATACAATTTTAAGTATAATTACAGTTAATTATAAGGTTAAATAATAAAGTTTTTGTTGACATCACAAAAAATACGGAGTAAGATAGTATAAAATCTAGATGGTTATACTATTCTATGACTACCCTAATTTTCATAATGCTGTGCTACTCAGCAACGTCTTATCTTTTTTCCGGTTCAATTTGCTACCTAGCAAATCAAGCAGATGTTAAAAAACAGAAAGAAGTAGTTAATAATCAAGCGAGTCAAGTAAATTTAGGAATTATTGTTTTGTGGCCTTTGTGGATTATGAGAAGAATTAGCCAAGAAGAAAAGGTTATTAACTTAAGAGAATTAACTCAAGAAAATCAGATAAAAGAGCAACAGTGTCACAAACCCATAGGAGAGGTTTTACAAGAAGCTGGTTTAATGACAGACAATCAGGTGGAAGAAATATTAAAATATCAAGTAGGTAATCGTCACTTAAAATTTGGAGAAATTGCTGTCATGTGGAGAATAATTAAGCAAGAAACGGTAGATTTTTTTGTAGACATATTTCCTCAACTAATAATAGATAATCATAAAAAACCAGTTGGTGAATATCTGAAATTAGCAAATTTATTGAATGAAGAACAAATATATTCTATTTTGATCGAACAGCATCAAACAAATTTACGCTTTGGAGAGGTGGCAGTACAAAAAGGATGGCTGCAACAAGAAACAATTGATTTTGTCTTGCAGTACCTTAAAAAAGAATTTACTCCTGCTGTAGAAAACTAAATTTATGAGAATAGAGAATTCTGTTTTTGACAATTTAGTTAGTCGGTTAGTAATTATTACTTCTACTCTTAATCTGTCCCTCCACTTCCCTACCTAATCAGATATAGCAAGATTTTTGAGATTGGGTATACCTCTCCCCACATCACCCCAGCTACTACAAGAAGTTAATCTAGCAGTATTTTTTTTAATGTTGCTTGAATCAGCTTAAAAACATGGACTATCCTAGACAAATATCTACACAATGTCTATGTTTTTAGGCCATTAATCTGTATTATTATATAGAACCCATTTGGGATCTATTATTGGGAGGTGTAGTCCGTACAGGACTCAAAAAATGTAGGGTTGTAAATATTCTAGCTCCGACAATGAATGAGCAATGCCTACACAAGCGCTCCCCTACTCCCCTACTCCTCTACTCCCCTACTCCCCTACTCCCTCTTTTCTAGAGATACACTTAGGGCTTCTATAGGGCTTACTGATTAAATCTCAAAGCATTGACTTTCTAAAGGTTTTAGCTTTTTTAAGTCTTGAAAAAGTACAAGGTTTTCCTTAATCAAGAGCTGCATAAAGTGAGGATGAAAGGGTTGACTTAGGAAGAAAAATCAAGGGATAATTATGACTCCTGCCTCCTGTAGGGACGTTTAGCTGGGGCACAACTTTCCGTTTGTCATGCTCCGCAAACGTTAACGCTACGCGACATGGAATAGGAGCATGACCTTAGGAAAACGCATTAATGCTCAAGCAACGTCCCTACCGCATTCCTCCAGTCTCAAGTCTCGAGTCTCCTGACTCCTACCCTTACCGAAATAATTAAATAATTAAATAATTAAATAATTCAGGTTTAAAGTCTCCCCTTTCAAGGGGAAAAAATTTATTTTTTTCCCTACCGCGTCTTACCTCTCCCTTTTAGGGAGAGGTAATTATCCATTATCCATTATCCATTAATGAATAGCAGCAGGCTGTGAGACGTCAACTCGCATCGGAGCTACAGCTCGTTTGTTTCCCGGTGCCTAAGCGCCGGGGAGGATGTCAAAGAGGGTGTTATAATCAGAACGAGAACTGATAGAATGGACTGCCTGTTTAACTAAATCCCCTTCTCCACGGGCAATGGCTCTAAATTTGCCATTGACGTCTAGGCGTTCCTGTGCTATGCAACTGCCGATGGAATTAACAAAATAAGTAATAGTGAAGCGATCATAATAAGTAATATTTGTGGTCTGAATTCGGGTGTCAAAATTTAACAATAATTGATTATAACTTTCAATTAATTGTCGCTTTTCTTCTAAGGATATGGGACGGGGGCGCGACCTAATTTGACTTTTACAGAATCTTGGACTGGTCTAATAGGAGCTAGTTGAGTAGTTTTTTTTCCGATTAAATTAGTGTGAGAAATTGCTTCTTGAGTTCTATTTGATAGCTCTAAAAGATTGTTGAAAGTAACGAAACTCCAACTTCCTTTATTGCGGGCGCGAATACCACCTGCAAAAGAAAAGTGACGATTAACAGAATTTAACTTTCAACTTTAGACCACAGAATTAAATAGTAGTTATCTCACTTTGTTTGAGGCGAATTTCTAGATAGTCTAGATGATTGCGGTAATGATGAATTTCCGTTTGTAATTTTTCTAAGATAATAGAATTTTTGTAAATTTTGTAGCCATTATTATTTATTGGATAAAATTTTATTGCTCAAGTAATATGTTGCCAAAATAAAGCTGTGAATAATAGACTTCGTGGCAGTTGTGAGGGAATAGGGAATAGCGGTGCGACCCCGCGACGACCTTAGCAAAGCTCCTCTGCAAGAGGCAAGTCGCAAGCGGTGCGACCCCGCGACGACGATAGTCGCAAGCGGTGCGACCCCGCGCCGCCGACAGGCGCAAGGGGATGCGCACTCCTGTGAGGGAATGCGCACTCCTGTGAGGGAATGCGCACTCCTGTGAGGGAATGAAATTGTTGATTTCATATCTTGAATTGATTTCATTTTTGATTTTTGGAGATGTCTAATGATACTTAGGTTATTCATTCTAAATCGGAGACTGTTTGTAAAAGGAATATTAAATCCAGGCGTAGGGTAGGTTTTGCTAACGCAGAGCTTCCGCTTTTTCGTATAGGGAATCCTCCGCAAATATGTCGCGCAGCGAAAATGGGTGTCGCCGACATGAAAAGGCGGCAATAACTATGAATCGTAACCAAAATCGTTGCGTTTTATATCGTTAGATTAGGTAGTGCAATTAAACGGATGTAATCTTAGAAAATATCTATAGTTTACATAAGTTTTTCAGTTGATGAACTACAAACTTTGAGGAATTTTTGGAAAACTCTATAGTAAAAAAGGGAATAAATATTAGTATTAAACTTTATCATAATATAGGGTTTCTCAAATTACTGAAGTAGAGTTATTTTTTTTGTTTGGTATTCCCACCAAAGCCGAATTACTATTCCCTATTCAGTAGGTAAATTGTATGCAACGTTTCTACTCCCTAAAAATTACGAATTTTGTATCTCACCAGTATGGGAATTACTATAGTCTAGGCAAAGTTATGTAAATTAGTAATAAAGAACCATGCTTTTTAATATCTAAAATTATTGTATATTTACAGATATAAAAACATAGGTTATTATCGAAACTGTGAATTTTTATAAAAATCAAAATGAATAAATTGAATCAAAAACTTTGGCATAGTTTTTTGCAGATTGCCCAACCATATTTTTATCCTTTAGAAGGAGGTGGTAGTAAAGTTTTCTTAGGATTGTTATTCCTACTTTTAATATTTTTATTTGCTGCTGTTTTTATAATTGTTAGCTTAGTCTGCTTAGGTAGTGAAGCGATATTTGGCGAATCATTCAATAGTATTGCTCCGGGTTTAGTCAATACAATTAAAAATATAATTAATTCACGCTGGATATTTTTAATTATTTTAATGATAGTTATTCCTGGTAGTGCTTTTTGGTACTGCAGAAGACGAATTATACCTCGTTGGCAACCTTGGGCACTATTAAGTTTACTTTTATTATTATCTCTATCAGTTAGTGGTTTAAATGTAATTATTAGCTATGTTGGTAACTTTTTTACTACTGCCCTAGCAGAAAAAGATCAATCCACATTTTGGCGATTTCTATTTGTTTATGCGGGAGTGTTTATTTTTGGTACTCCAATTGTTGTAGTTTACACCTATACACGCCAAAAATTAGCACTATATTGGCGAGATTGGATGACAAATAAGTTTCTCGAAAACTACTTACAAAATAGGTCTTATTATCAAATAAACTCAGAGGGAAAAATTGATAACCCAGACCAAAGAATTGCAGAAGATATTAAATCTTTCACTAACCAAAGTTTGTCTTTTCTGCTGACAATTCTTAATTCAGTAATTGATGTGATTTCTTTCACCGGAATTCTGTGGTCTATATCAAAATTACTCTCAATATTTCTAATTTTTTATGCTGTTACAGGAACACTAATAGCAGTAATTTTTGGGAAGAAATTAATTACTTTAAATTTCAACCAACTTAGACGAGAAGCAGATTTTCGTTATGGATTAGTACATATTCGTGACAATGCTGAATCAATTGCTTTTTACCAAGGAGAAGAACAAGAATCATTACAAATTAAGCAAAGATTTGCTCGGGTTTTTAGCAATTTTAATTTGCTCATTGGTTGGCAGAGAAATGTAGATTACTTTACTACTAGTTATCGATATGCAGTCATAATTTTGCCTTCTTTAATAATGGCTCCTATTTACTTTGCAGGTGATATTAAATATGGAGATATTACTCAAGCAGGTTTTGCTTTTAGTCAAGTTTTAGGAGCTTTTTCTTTAGTAGTTAGTCAAATCGACAATTTAACTGCTTTTGCTGCTGGTATTAATCGTTTGTCTAAATTTAGAGACACATTAAAAGATACGCAAAAATTACCTGAAATAGAAAGTAGGGAAATTGATATTAGAGAAAATTCTCGACTGGCACTAGAAAATATTACTCTCAATACTCCCCTAAATTATGAAGATATAAATGAAAATCAAAAGACTCTGGTGAGAGATTTATCGGTAGCATTACAACCTAGTCAAGGATTATTAATTGTTGGTAAAAGTGGAGTTGGTAAAAGTTCTTTATTAAGAGCAATAGCAGGTTTATGGAAATCGGGTACAGGTTGTTTAATGCGCCCTAATTTGGAGGAAATGTTATTTTTGCCTCAGCGCCCTTATATGATTTTAGGAAGTTTAAGACAACAGTTGTTATACCCTAAAATTAATCAGGAGTTTGATGAGTGTGAATTAAGAAAAATTTTGAAAGTTGTTAACTTAGAAGATTTACCAGATAGATTAGGTGGTTTTGATGTAGAGTTACAATGGGAAAATGTTTTATCTTTAGGAGAACAACAACGTTTAGCTTTTGCCAGACTATTATTGACTCAACCATCTTATGCGGTTTTAGATGAAGCAACAAGTGCCTTAGACTTAGAAAATGAAGCTGAACTTTATCAACAATTACAAACAACTAAAACCACATTTATTAGTGTCGGACATCGTTTAAGTTTGTTAAAATATCATCACCAAGTTTTAGAATTAACAGGTAATGCTAATTGGCAAATATTATCTGTAGAAGATTATCAAGCAAGAGTTAGTTTATTAAACTAATACCAAATCTCAAAAGTCTGGCTAAATTTTCTTTAGATTAGGGAGTATGGAGATGGGGAGATGGGGAGATGGCAATCAAAAATAGCATTATTATTCAGAAATTATCTCTTTCTTAGAGTTTCTAATCTTAGCTCGTTATTTGTAAAATTGTTGGATTAATTTGATATAAGTAGGGGTTTGGTAACCAAACCCCTACTATACTGAAAACTAACAGA
>NZ_JAAHHT010000519.1 GCF_010672085.1 Okeania sp. SIO3I5 | reverse complement strand
CCATGACTTCATAACCATAGTAACCGTTGCAGCCCATATCAACTAGAAAAATATAAGGAGTATCACTGACTAAAAGAGCGACTGCTCCAGCACCACTACTCGGTTCGACAAAAGACCAATCGCAATTGATTGCTTCTCCTCCTTCAGCCACGAGAAACCGAGAGATATCGGTGGCGATAACTAAGGCTTTTGCTCCTGGAAATGTTTGGGACAAAATTAAGTTGATTGCCATTTGCAACCCTGCTGTTCCTGAGTAGCAAGCTTGTTTGAGTTCAAACATTCGGCAGTTACGACTTAAGCCCAAATGCTCCTGGATATAGGTACTCATTGATTTGCCAAAGTCAATCCCTGATTCACTGCAGGTAATCACCATTTCTATACGCTGCTTTTCAGTATCACTCAAACGATCTATGATCGGTTTGGCGGCATTAACGGCATAGGAAACTGGATCTTCATAAGGCAAAGAAACGGCTTTCTCTTTCATCATTAGATTCTCAAAGCGGGATATGTCCAACTGACGAGCTTGTGCCAACTTACCCACATCTAATTTGGCGACTCCTCCATATACACTTAAAGCTTCAATCCCAACTGATTGCATCCCTTTACTCCTTGCCCAGTAATAGAGCTGTATTTATTCCGCCAAAAGCAAAACTGTTGCTAATGGCATATTTAATTTCTGCTTTAACTGCAGTTTCTTTGACCCAATTTAGTGTATCATCAATGGGGTTAACTAGATTTTTGGTTGGATGACAAAAACTAGAGTTCATTTGTAATAAAGTAGCGATCGCTTCCACAACTCCAGCTGCCGTTAAACAATGACCTGTCAAAGATTTGGTGGCATTGACGAGGCAATGGTTAAGTCCTGCGGATTTTAAGGCAGCTATTTCTGTCCTGTCACCAAGAGGCGAACTGGTACCATGAGTATTGACATAATCAATTTGCTCTGGTTTTAAGTCGGCCATGGCTAAAGCTGCCTGCATTGCTCGTTCTTCTCCGCTTTGAGATGGTTCTGGACTACGATTACCATCTAAATTTAACCCCCAACCAAGTAGTTTTCCCTGAGAAACTACTCCTCTTGCTTGAGCGCTATCGGCTCTTTCTAGGACTAAAACTCCACAACCCTCCCCATAAATAAAACCATCATGGTCATGGTCAAATGGTCTACAGGCAAGTTCTGGACTATCGCCAAAGCGATCGCTACCCATCGCTCCCAAATTCATTAGTCCCTGACATTCATAAGCACAGATATCAAATAAACTACCAACGACAATACTAATATCTGTAACCCCTGTTACAATTTGGCGAGCTGCATGAATAATAGCGACTGCTCCACTAGCAGATGCCCCGCCAACACTGTATCCTTCTCCTTGAATCTGAAAACATTGGGAAAGTAATCCCAATATATCAGTATCCCAAACTCTCAGTACATAAGTTGGTCGTATAAGTTCAGGACGTGATTGATAACGTTGCCAGGT
>NZ_JAAHHT010000518.1 GCF_010672085.1 Okeania sp. SIO3I5 | reverse complement strand
GCAGCAGCTTTATCTTTTTCGTCAAGTCCTCGACGTAAGACTTCCCGAAAGGCTGCAACACCCTTGTGTTTCTCGGAAGTATGCTCGTAGTTGCTGGTTGTTCATCGACTTAATACTGGATTTAGGATTAATCATTGCTACCTTTTTTCACCTCCTTCATCCTCCAACTCTAAAACAACATCTTCATAAATAGCATTTAGCGATAACGCGATTCCCAAACTCATTAACTCAATCGTATCACCTTCACTGTAAGGAATGAATCGCCACTCTCCAACAGCATCCCGCCGAAAAATCTCAACCGTTTTGGTTTCAGAACTCACTAAAACATATTCTTGTATGGTTGAGAGACGACGGTACATGGCGAACTTACCACCGCGTTCGCGTAGCGTCTCCGAAGAAGAATCGTAAGCCTCCGTACTCGGAGAAAGCACCTCAATAATGACGCAGGGATAGCGGATGAATTCTCGGGCGGTACGATCGCGCTCATCGCAGCTAATGCTAAGGTCTGGATAGGTAAACGGTCCCTCGTCAGTAATGCCTACCTTGGCATCAGAGTTACGCACCTTGCAGCGCCCTCGTAACGGTTCTCGTAATAAGCTTGCTAAATTTAGGGCAATGTCTGCATGGGGCAACGTTCCCCCTGCCATCGCCAACACTTCCCCATTAAAATATTCGTAGCGTAGTGGTTGTTGGACTTCCCATTCCAAATATTCCTGTGGTGTTAAGTGGGGGATAACTCTGGTAGTAGCTTGTGTCATGGTATATTATCCAAAAAATATGTTTATATTTTAGGCGATAGATTTTCATCAAAAAGTAATTTCGTACGGATAGCGATCGCCAAGCTTTTCAGTTTAGGACAGGGTAGTACGGGAAACGTTCAAGGATAAGTTTAGTTAATCCTGTGGTACGTTCGCGCTTTGTTAACACACCTTACTGCTGTTGGTAGATTGGTTCCGCAAAGGGTTTTGGTGCGTTACGGAGGAGCAAACATTATCTATTTATAGATTGCTCCCCTGCTAACGCACCCTACACGACTGGCGATCGCGCTTCAGAATTCGATAAGTAAATATGAATCAGTTATTTTGGCCTTTTTTCTGCTGTTTTTTGCTTAACCCAGATGTCACCCCTAGCACGCCCACAGTCAGCAAGCCGATAAGTATAGAAGGTTCCGGCACAGGAGTAGTCGCAACAGCAGTAACATTTCCGTCGATTACCAAACCGGTGGGATTGTTAACAGTTCCCCAATTTCTTACATGAATACTCAGCGTATTTTCTCCCTCGTTGAAAAATGATTGATTGTCTGTTTCAAAACTAAAGTTAAAAGGATGTTGGAAGTGAGAATAGTCAGAGGTACTCGATTCACTAAACGTGAGGGGGTTGCCATTCAGTTGAATTCCATCTGCGAAAATCATATTGTCAACGCCCAATCCTGCTGAAAGATGATAAAAATTGCTCGCTGTGTTATCTAGGTCAAATTTGTAA
>NZ_JAAHHT010000517.1 GCF_010672085.1 Okeania sp. SIO3I5 | reverse complement strand
GTTTTGGGCGTTTGAGATTGCTTTCCTAACGGACTGCTCCGCAAACGCTGTCGCTCGCAATGCCAGAAGTGCGTTGTTTTGCGTAAGTCCTAAAAGAGTTAGTTTTACTTTATCTCAGAATTTACCAAGGCGCTTGATATGGCAACAATTCATCAATAAATATTAGAGTTGTTGGGAAATAACTTAGGTTAGCGAAAAATGAAAACTCAAACTGATCAATTTTGGTTAGCAATCTGATTATTTATGCTGCCATCAGGTACAAGTTCCATAACCCCGTCGCTGTTAACATTAATTTGTCATCAAAATCATCCTTGCGATTACGGTAAATCTGATTGACAGCTCCATAGCGTTTGACACCCGCGAAGGCGTTTTCACATACCACCCTAGATTGACTCAATGTCCGATTTTCGGTCTTTTGCTGTTGAGTTAATTCTCCCCCCTTTGGTTTTTTATGGGGTATGCGGATATTTTCATACTGGTTTTGAATACCTTGAAAGCCACTATCTACTTCAATTGGTATCTCCACGGGTATACTTCCTATCAACTTTTCTTCGTCATGGAATTTCTTGTCATGTAGCTTTCCTTCTCGTGCCTGGCTCAATACCAGCACTTTCTTGTTTTGATTTACTGCCACTAGATGTTTGCGAGTGTGACGCTTTTTTTTTCCCGAATAATTCAGATGCATGTTTTTCTGAGTCAGTAGGTCGTTGCACTGGCCGTTCTGTGCCATCCATTATCACTCGTTCTACTCCAGGGAAACGCTCTATAAATGTTTGGACACTGTTGATTTGGCGTTCTGGTAGTGCCTTTTTTTCTCCCAGGGCGGTTTCTAAAATCGGCTGTAAACGATGAGCGTGGCGGATGTGCCTGGCTGCGGTCGATGTCAAATAAGATACTGGCTAAATCAAAGGTAGGGTAACATTTCAAGTAGAAGAGAATGTAAAATAATTTGTGTTGAGTGGTGAGTAAACGAGCCTTTCGGCCTCCTCCAAGAGAGCGTTGACGAGGTTTCAAGAGCAATGTTTGCTCATAAATTTGACTAAAAGACTTTAACAACGATTCAAATGCTTTACGGTTTAATCCTGTTAATGCTCTGAGTAACCTGTCTTGTTTTAAGGCTCGTTCAATATTTAGCATTTTTCTGGCCAATTTTTATTAAAATCATTTTACCTTATTTCCCAACAACTCTAATACCATTAATATACAACTGATTACAATGTGCTAAACTTTGATTCCAAACATACCGACAACAACCAAATAATTGATTTAATTTAGTTATTTGGATATGGTTGGGATAGATGCAGTATTTGTACCTAGCTTTCAATTTTATCGACAAGTTACTAATATTAGTTGCTATACTATAGCATGGGTTGGTATTCATCCCGACGCTCCCGAAGGGGAGAGCGCGGGTCTTCTACCAACATTTAGATAAAAATATAAAGTCTATATTCCCTGGTGAAAAGCAGGGTTTTAGATTATATCATATAACCTCTGTAAAGTCAAAAAAATAA
>NZ_JAAHHT010000516.1 GCF_010672085.1 Okeania sp. SIO3I5 | reverse complement strand
TGTTGGAATACTGAAAACTGAGCATAGTAAGCCAAAACTCAGCCAACAGGTGTAAGTGGTATGCGGTTCCACTATAAATATAACTTCGTTGCCCGTTGTGGGTAGAAAAATACACCTAGGTCAGAGTGGCAAACCCTAGAAGCTTTGAAACAAAGGTGGGAAGAACGCAAGGTTAGTAGGAAAACTAGAAAGACAAGCATACTACCTATATAACGAGGAGCCGTATGAGGTGAAAGTCTCACGTACGGTTTTGAAACAGAGGTGAGGGATAGCGATATCCCCATCGACTGTAACTAGAACAAGTTATTTATAGAAAATCATAGATTTATCAGGCTTTGTTGCACAAAGGAAGGAAAGAGGGTAAAAATAACAGTGGGTAGCACAAAATCCTGCATTAACTGTAGATATGAGTAAGTCCAAGTCCAAGTCTAAGTCCAAGTCTAAGTCCAAGTCTAAGTCCAAGTCTAAGTCCAAGTCCAAGTACCGGGTTAGCAACTGGTCTGACTATGATGCCTCCTTAAAACAGAGAGGGAGTCTGACATTTTGGCTAAGTTATGAAGTGATAGAACAGTGGGTAAATCAACATAAAACTGGGCGTCAGGGAGCATCGAATACCTATAGCGATGTAGCTATTGAACTAATGGTCACTCTGAGTAGTTTGCGCATGATTAGCAGGGCGACAGACAGAGGGATTTGTAGAATCTATATTTGATTTAATGGGATTAGATTTACCTGTACCAGACCATAGCACTGTATGCCGTAGGGTCAGAAAACTAAATATTGCGATACCAGTGAGACCAAGGACAGAAGAGATGCATTTGGTAGTTGATTCTTGATTGAGTCAAAGTCTACGGTGAAGGGGAATGGAAAACCAGGATTCATGGTGTAGGTAAACGTGTACAATTGCGTAAATTACATCTAGGTGTGAATGAAGCCACCGGAGAGATTGTCACAGCAGTTGTCACAACCAATGATGTGAGTGACGACCAAGTATTTTCTGACCTATTAGATGGAGTAGAAGGTAAGATTAGACAAGTTTCAGGTGATGGGGCTTATGACAAATACAAGTGCTATCAGAGAGCTCAGGAACGAGGGATAAAAACGACCATTCCACCTCGTAAAAATGCTGTGATTAGGCAGCATGGCAACTGTAAAGCCCTACCCGATCCCAGAGATGAGAACCTCAGACGAATTCGTCAAATAGGACGGCAGAAATGGAAGCATGAAAGTGGATACCATAGACGCTCTCTATCTGAAACAACTATGTTTAGGTTCAAAGTTTGATTTGGTGGGAAGTTACGAAGACGATCATTTGATAATCAAGCAGTGGAGTTATTTATTCAATGTGCTATCCTGAACCGCATGATACAGAATGGTAAACCCGAAAGTTATCAAGTACACATCTAGAACTGCATCTTTCCAGGCAGTCATCTGCGATCGCAACATTCATGCAACAAAGCCGATTTATATTGTTAAATATTCTCTAGGATTTGTTCTAGTATAAATTTTACCTTT
>NZ_JAAHHT010000515.1 GCF_010672085.1 Okeania sp. SIO3I5 | reverse complement strand
TCATTGATAATTTTCTCCAGGCAATCTTTTTTTGACTCTCTTTCCAGAATAAGTCGGAAAGAATCAGGTAGAAAATTTCGGGTTTCTCTTGTTGCTAGACACGGTCCGAGTCGATCGTTTTCTCTCCATATCTTTGCCATTGATAATTTTCTCCAGGCAATCTTTTTTTGACTCTCTTTCCAGAATAAGTCGGAAGTAATTAGGGAAACAAATTTAGAGTTATTCTTGAATTTTTTGCTCAGTTAATTTGATTTTTGGCAAAGGAATTAAGATTGCAGCTTGCTGCCGATATTCCTGATATAAATTTCCATAAATAGAAATCATATCTACCTCTTCTAATTTAATACCTACTAACACATAAATTGTTGTACCCATAGCAAAAACTAGATGAGAAATTGTCATCAATGGAGCTGCCCAAAAAACAATAACAAAACCTAGCATAATCGGATGGCGAGTATATTTATAAAATCCTGGAGTTCTAAATCCTAAATCTTCATATTCCTGACCGCGCCAATATAAATAGACTTGTCGCAAACCAAATAAATCAAAATGATTAATCATAAAAGTGCTGAGGAAAACAATTAACCACCCCAAGGCAAAGATGCCATAAATAATATTATAAATTATTGGGTTTTGTATATTCCAAATAATTCCACCGAGAGAATGCCACTGCCAAAATAATAATAACAATGCCAGACCTGACATTAAAACATAAGTGCTACGTTCTATAGGTTCTGGAATTATTTTTATCCACCATTTCTTGAAACTTTGACGTGCCATGAGACTATGTTGAATAGCAAACAAACCGAGTAATAAAATATCAATTAATAACCCCTTAGTCAGAGAACCATCTAAATTGGAATCTAGTGTTTTTGGCACTATTAAGTTGCCAATAAAACCAATGCTGTACAGAAAAGCTATCAATGATATTAAATAACAAACTACACCATAGATAAATGCTAGTATTCTACTCATTTTCCTCTTACAAAACCTCCAGAAATTTGATGAAATTATTTGACAAGTCAAGCAGCTTTAGTTAGAGACTCTTAAAAAACAGAAATTTAGTGACTAAACTCCTACTTTAGCTAACTTTTTCCAATTATTCTAATTAGTCTTAGAGTAAGCTAGATGCGGTGATTAATATTGTACAACTGAACGGGTAAATATTCTTTGCTTGTTCCCGATCTTTCCACCGCTCTTCTCTTCATTTTTCTCCAAGGAAACCTCCAGAAATTTGATGAAATTATTTGACAGGTAAAACAGCTTTAGTTACAGACTCTTCAAAAATCGAAATTTAGTTACTAAACTCCTACTTGAGCTAGCTTTTTCCAATTATTCTTAGGGCAAACTAGATTCGGTGATTAATATTGTACAACATGACCGGGTAAATATTCTTTGCTTGTTCCCGATCTTTCCATCGCTCTTCTCTTGATTTTTCTCCAACGAAACCTCCAGAAATTTGATGGAATTATTTGACAAGTCGAGCAGCTTTAGTTACAGACTCTTCAAAAATCGAAATTTAGTGACTCACCTCCTACTTGAGCTAACTTTTTT
>NZ_JAAHHT010000514.1 GCF_010672085.1 Okeania sp. SIO3I5 | reverse complement strand
CACCTTTGAAAAACCTAGCCAATCCTAGACATTTTTAGGAATTGTCTCTCAAAGGTTGCAGATTAAGTCTTAATTGACTACGTTGGCAGGTCACGACCACAATATGTGAACTCCAGCATATATGCTGGTCGCTCTAAATTAAGGACAGCGTGTAATAGCGCCAATCGGAAGTAGGTTTTGTACCGATAGTGTTTAGGGCATCGACAAGCTTGGCCAACATAATCGAGGAACACTTTACTGAAAAGGACTAGACACCACAATGTCTAATACAAATTACGTTTTTGTCATAGATACAAGCAAAAAACCATTACAACCTTGCAAGCCTTCAGTGGCTCGTAGGTTGCTCAATTCGGGTAAAGCTTCTGTCTGGCGACGCTTTCCATTTACTTTGATTCTCAAGAAAGCTGTTGAACCTGTAGAAAAATCTTTAATTCTGAAGATTGACCCAGGCTCAAAATTTACCGGAATAGCTTTATTAGATGGCTTTCAGGTGATATGGATGTTGGAAATTCAACACCGAGGTTCCTTAATTTCCGAAAAACTGCAAAAGCGTTCTCAGAGAAGGAGGGCAAGAAGAACAAAAAATCTTAGATACCGTAAACCAGGTAACCCGAACAAAAAGAAGCCTAAAGATTGGTTAGCACCCTCTCTAATGCACAGAGTTGAAACTATTATGACTTGGGTCAAACGATTAATTAAGTTTTGTCCTGTCGAATCAATCTCAATGGAACTGGTTCGCTTTGATACTCAATTAATACAAAATCCAGAAATTACAGGATATCAATATCAGCAAGGGGAGCTGGCGGGATACGAGCTAAGAGAATATTTGTTAGAAAAATGGGGTCGTCAATGTGCTTATTGTGGTCAAACAAATACACCACTAGAAATAGAACATATCCACCCCAGATCGAAAGGAGGCTCAGACCGAGTATCTAACTTAACTGTGGCCTGTACTAAATGCAATCAACTCAAGAGCAACCGAGATGTCAAGGAATTCTTATCTGGGAAACCAGAATTATTAAGGCGAATACTTACCCAGGCCAGATCCCCTTTAAAAGATGCAGCAGCGGTTAATTCGTCTCGGTGGAAATTATTCAACACCTTAAAGACTACTGGGTTGAGAGTAATCACATCTAGCGGGGGACAAACAAAATTTAACCGCAGAAAACATAAGCTGCCCAAAGCGCACTGCATAGACGCTGCGTGCGTAGGTGAAGTAAATCAGTTAAATTTCCACACCACCCAAGCTTTAGTTGCTATTTGCAAAGGACAAGGAGGTAGACAGAAAGCAGCGGTGAATAAATATGGATACCCCATAAGGTACAACCCACTCAAACCGATAAAAGGTTGGAATAGTGGAGATTTAGCTTTAAATATTGAGACAGGGGAAGTGGGTAGAGTTAATCCTCGCTCTTTCATCAAATAGTTTTAATTTCACAGTGCCTGGACAAAAAGCTAAAAGTGTTCATGTCAGCAAATTAAAAGTTGTACATAAAAAAGACGGTTATACCTATACATTTTGTCCACAATTGTCTATAAATGTCGAGGAAAATGCCGTCTAGGACTTGACAGA
>NZ_JAAHHT010000513.1 GCF_010672085.1 Okeania sp. SIO3I5 | reverse complement strand
TCGAGTAAATGAAAAGTGGTTATCTTGGTTTGATTTGAATTTTAATATTAATGCACCAGTCGGACATTTGCCTTGTGGAGTAGGGCGAGGAATGGTAGATTTTGGTATTGCTTTTTTATCTCGCATAGAAACTTGCGGACTTGAAGAACCCGAAAATATTTCTCTTAAAATAACTGGCAAAATAGAAACTAATTATTCTCGTCTAAGAGATTTTTTAGCTGAAGGAAAATGGCAAGAGGCAGATAAGGAGACTGTTGCTTTAATGTTGAAGGTAGCAGGTAAAAATCAAGATGAAAAATTGAGTGTTTTAGATATAGAAAATTTTCCCTGTTCGGAGCTAGAGAAAATTAATCAACTCTGGGTAGATTATTCTCAAGAGCGTTTTGGTTTTAGCGTGCAAAAATCTATCTATTTTAATGTGGTAAAAAGTATTGAGGAAAGGTTCGGCAAAAATCGTAAATATTACAAAAAAATTTGGCAAAATTTTAGTGATGCTGTGGGATGGCAAGTGGAAGGTCAGGCAAAATATTATAAGGATATGGATTTTAGTTTAAATGCACCTATTGGTCATTTACCTGTTTCATGGTGCGTGAAATTTAAGGTGGAAAAATTTGGGGTGGGAGTCTGGCGAGAAACTTTTTTTAATCGTATTAATAATTGTCTACTTCATCCAGAAAAATTCCATCTTGAGCCGATAAAGATCAATTTAATAAAAAATAGAATTAAAATTATCCAAGGTGATATTGCTAGACAGAAAGTTGATGCTATTGTTAATTCTACAGACCGCGCTCTTTCTGCTGGTTCAATGGTATCTAATTCTATCCATAAAATGGCTGGACTAGAACTTAAAGAAGCTTGTCTAAAATTGAATGGTTGTGAATATGGAGAAGCTAAAATTACCAGTGGTTATAATTTGTCTGCTAAGTGGATTATTCATACAGTTGCAGCTAGATGGCAAGGTGGAAATTTGGGAGATAAAAATACACTGATGAAATGTTATCAAAATAGTTTAGCTTTAGCAGAAAAATATGCCATTAAAACAATTGCTTTTCCTAATATTGCTACTGGTGCTTTATGTTTTCCGGTGGCAGTAGCAGCAAGAATAGCTATCACTGAAGTGATAAAATTTTTATTAGAATATAAATCTATTGAACAGGTGATTATTGTTTGTTTTAAGATTCAGGTTTATGAAAAATACTTAGAAGTTTTCCGTAAAATTTTAGAGTAGAAAATAATAGGAGAGTTGGTAGGGACGTTTTCAGCTAAGAGCTGACATTAAACTTATAGCGAGCGCGACATGTTTGCGCAGCATTCCCTATAAGAAAACGCATTTTTATTATGCAACGTCCGTACAGAGTAGGGAAGATAGGTCGAAAGATCGGGAATAAGTCAAGAATATTTACCCGGTCAGTTGTACAATATTAATCACCGTATCTAGCTTGGTCTAAGACTAATTGGAATAATTAGCTCAAGTAGGAGTTTAGTAAGTAAATTTATATTTTTGAAGAGTCTTTTACTAAAGCTGCCTTACTTGTCAAATAATTCCATCAGATTTCTGGAGGTTTCGGTAGAGAAAAA
>NZ_JAAHHT010000512.1 GCF_010672085.1 Okeania sp. SIO3I5 | reverse complement strand
TCTTGATTCGTTCCATAAGTAGTTCGTAAAATAGCATGGCGTTCTACGATTTTTTGCCATGTTGCTTTCCAGGCATTTATGTCTAAATGTGAGCTAATTTTTACCGCATTAGACTCGTTGTAAGCGGTATTGTTCGGGTCGATTTTGTAGAGAAACCATAAACCTTTCTGCCCCTCTGACATTGGATCGACAGAACTGATTTCTATACCAGAGATTAAATCATTGAGTTTTGTTGTCAACATAATTTTATTTGATACTAAATCTAGTAATTAAAGGGTGCAAGCACATCGACAAATTCTTAGCTAGAAAAAATTCAGTTTTTCAGCTAATACCTGAACGTGAGGTTCATCAAGCATTGTAACATGGTTTCCCGGAACTACATGAACCTCTACAGGTTGAGTAGAAAGCTGATTCCATCCCCAAGTTGGATCGGTAGGTATTTCCGAGAGCATTCCCAATTCATCGCGATAAACTTCGCTAGTGCGGAACAGAGTAATCAGACCTTGATAACCTCCTTGTAAAACATAACTCATAAAAGCTAATTCGTCAGCTTTAATCGTTTGCACAATTCCACGCACTCGTTCAATTGCTGAATTAGGTGGCAACAGATTAACAGTTTCCATCTGCTGTTTGAGAAGCTTTAATTGGGTTTCAGAACTCAGAGGTTTGAGAGTTTCGTAGGAAATATCGAGATTTTTCCCAGATAACATTTCCAGGATATAGGCAGCATTGGTCAACCATCGGGTATCATCCCAATCTAGTTGTTTGAGGGTGCTACCAGGAAGTCGTGCAGGAAGGTCAAATAGGGCAAGTAGAGCAACTGTTTCTCCCTTCTGTTGTAGTTGTTGTGCGATTTCAAAAGCAACCAAAACTCCAAAGGAATGACCGCCGAGGAAGTACGGACCAGAGGGTTGAATGGTTTGGATAGCTTTCAGGTAATAAGCAGCAACCTCTTCAACACTATTAAAGGGTGCCGACACCCCATCTAAACTAGGAGGTTGCAAAGCATAAAAAGGTCGATCGCTTCCCAGATGACGGGCGAGTTGGTGGAAGTAAACCACATTCCCACCAGAACCTGGCATACAGAAGAACGGTGGGTGGTTTCCTTGTGGTTGAATGGCAACTAAGGGAGACCAAGAGTGAGTATCAGTTTTTTGGCGCAATAGAATAGCTAATTGTTCTACGGTAGCGCCTTGGAAAAGAGCAGCTAAAGATAGATTTTTGCCAAATTGTTTCTCGATCTCAGCCATCAGACGCACTGCTAACAGAGAATGACCACCCAAGTCAAAGAAGTTATCTCGGACTCCGATGGGAGAAACACCCAGAATCTGTGACCAAATTTGAGCTAGTTGTAATTCTAGGGAGTCGCGGGGAGCAACAAAACTGCTTTCGGGAACCAAACTTGAAGCATCGGGAACAGGTAAACCACGACGGTTGACTTTCCCGTTAGGAGTCAGGGGCATTGATTCGAGAAAGACAAAAGCAGCAGGAATCATGTACTCAGGTAGTTTAGTCTTGAGGAAAGAACGCAAATCATTGATTGTGGTTTTGGCGTCATTGGGAACTAAATAAGCAACTAGACGTTTTTCT
>NZ_JAAHHT010000511.1 GCF_010672085.1 Okeania sp. SIO3I5 | reverse complement strand
TTTAACTCCCCCGGCGGGAAGTCCCGCGCTCTCCCGTAAGGGGAGCGTCGGGATGAGAGCCGGGCTAGGGTGTGCGGTTTTCACAAGATCCTGTTTGCTATAGCTATTGACAATTATACACACAGCCATTATAATAACTACTGAGAAATTATGGTACATTCTTCCTTGCTACTGAAATATAAGTACAAACTCAAACCTCATAAAAGCCAAACGGTAATTATAGCTAATTGGTTGGAATTAGCCCGACGGCAATATAATTACCGTTTGGCTGAAAGGTTAAACTGGTTTGAAGCCACGCGCACACCAGTAAATGCTTGTCCTCTTAATGTTTCAGTAGTACCTGTAGAACGCATATATCAGAATATCCCTGAATTTAGGATACAAACCCGCGACGGTAGAAAAAAGGATAGTAATGGTAATTCGATAACCAACAAAGGGGATAAACATCCCAACATAATAAATGGTTATATTGTCTGGGAGTCTGTTCAACTAGCGAATTTAGCACAGACTAAAAAACTATTCCCTGAGTATAAGTCTATGCACTCTCAGGTTTTACAAGATGTTATCCAAAGAGTACAAACAACAATGGATAACTTTACCTTACCTGATAAAAATGGTAAAACCAGTGGTAGACCTAGATTCAAAGGGAAACATTATTATAATTCCTTCAGCTATCCTCAGTTATCAAATGCCAATATTGTCAAAAATGCCAATGGTCGGTATTGTGTCAATTTACCAAAGATTGGCTTAGTCCCTTTAGTATTCAATCGCCAAATACCAGTAGGATTCAAGGTTAAGACAGGTACAGTAATTCGTGAAGTTGATGGATACTATATCAACTTCACGATAGAAGATAAGACCGTCCCTGTAGAGGTTGCAGAAATTCAACCCACTTTAGACAATTCAAAAGGTATTGATTTAGGATTGTTGCACTATGCTGTTACCAGTGATGGTGAATTTATAGAAGTCCCGAAGTTTTTCAGGTCCTCTGAGCATCGCTTGTCTAAACTACAAGTAAGATTAGTTCAAAAAGCAAAACATTCAAAGAGTTGGAAAATTCTCAAACATAAAATAGCGGGAGTGCATCAATTAATAGCTAGACAACGTTTGGATTGGCAATTCAAGCTAGCTTATCACTTGTTTTCAGATGTAAGTGTGATTTTTGTAGAAGACCTGCAAATAGCTTCTTTAGTCAGGCGTTGCAAAGCTAAATTAGGTGATAATGGTCAATTCTTACCCAATGGTCAATCAGCCAAGTCAGGATTAAATAAGTCTCTACAAGATGCAGCTTTTGGCCAGTTTGTTCAGGTTTTAGAGTATGTAGCCTGGAAACTTGGCAAAAGAATTATCAAAGTAGACCCCAAAGGTACATCTCAACATTGTTGGGAATGTCTGAATAAAGTCTCTAAAAGTTTATCAGAACGCTGGCATTCATGTCCTAAATGTGGACAGGAACTAGACAGAGACTATAATTCAGCACTCCTAATACAAAAAATAGGATTGTTGTCAACACAGGAGGAGGACATCACTTCTGTTAAAACTGCGGTCAGTTTTTCTCTGGCTGAAGAATCCCGCGCTCTCCCGTAGGGGAGCGTCGGGAGTATGTCAA
>NZ_JAAHHT010000510.1 GCF_010672085.1 Okeania sp. SIO3I5 | reverse complement strand
TAGCATCGTTTGTGTATAGAGTTAAGTCACAACTGGAAGAAACCCTCCTGACTCCTGTACGGACGTTGCATAACAAAAATGCGAACGTCCCTACCTCCTGACTCCTCCATTTTTATTTATAACTATTTAACCGGACATGATATAATTATCCATTAATGAAAGTGCTTTTCAGATTGATGAACCACATCGCCATAACCGAAATCCTGTCAGGGCGATTTTTAAAGTTTTAATGTGAAATAATTGCTTGTACATAATTAATAATTATTATTCATGACTAATATTTTCTCTGCCACATTTTCAGGAATAGGCATTACAGATAATCTATTTCCTTTCTTAACAACTAATAATTCATCCCCACTAAATTGTTGTTTCAAATCAGTTAAAGATATTAACTTAGGAAACTCTTCTACAAATTCTACAGAAACTGTTTGCCAGCGAGGTGCATCAGGAGTAGATTTAGGGTCATAATATTTACTTTCTGGATCGAATTGAGTGGGGTCAGCAATACCACTTTCTAATATTTTTACTAAACCAATAATCCCAGGAGGTATAGTATTAGAATGATAGAAAAATACTAAATCTCCCTGATTCATTTGTCGCAAAAAATTGCGTGCTTGATAATTTCTTACTCCATCCCAAATACAAGTTTTTTCTTGTTTCATATCTGAGATACTGTAAGTTTTTGGTTCTGATTTTATTAGCCAATATTTCATAATTAATAGAGTAGGGAATAGGGAGTAGGAAGCAGGGACGTTGCATAACAAAAATGCGAACATCTCCACTAGGTTATCATTTTTTTATGTTGTTTATCGATTTGAAAACTATAAAATATACCTTTTCCCACAAAACATTAGTAAAACCTAAACCGAACTACCCACAGACACTTGGATAACAGCAACTTGGTCAGAATATATCCAAACTATTGAAGACCCAAGTTACGAAAAAGCCAAAAGTTACTACCACAAAGGAAAACTTAGACAGGACTTACGCAAATTTTTAGACAACACGCTATTCCTAGGAGGGCGAATGCCATTCGCCCCTACAGATGGTGTATGTTTTCATATTTTGCGTAAGTCCTGTTAGAATCGAAATGTCACCATTAGGACACAAACATGGTAGAGATCATGCAGTTATTCTCAGCGCAATTAATCTATTTGCTGCCATCAAAAACATTAATCTTAACTGTATAGAACCCATTTGATATCTCTAGAAAAGAGGGAGTAGGGGAGCGGGGTAGGGACGTTGCTTGAGCATTAATGCGTTTTCTTATAGGGAATGCTGCATCTTACAGAGGAGCTGCGCTAACGCAAACATGTCGCGTAGGGTTAGCGGAGCTTTGCGTCAGCTAAACGTCCGTACGGGAGCGCTCATTTTGGCATTGTTCATTCATTGTCTGAGCTAGAATATTTACAACCCTACATTTTTTGAGTCCTGTACGGACTACACTCTCCACACCTCCCACACCTCCCACACGAACCAACCTCTCATATCAAATCCGGTTGAATAGTTATTGTATAGTTGGGAGTAGGGGAGTAGGGGATAGGGGAGTAGGGGAGATTGAATACTGAAGTAATTATAGAATTATCAACATATACTATATAACCGGATTCTAT
>NZ_JAAHHT010000051.1:41530-46233 GCF_010672085.1 Okeania sp. SIO3I5 | reverse complement strand
CTGAATTTTTCTACTTTGATCTGCTCAACTAAGTCTGATTTTCCCGATTTTTCTTTCCGGCAAAAAATACTCCTGCTGCTCAAATTTCTCTGTCTGATTTAGGAAATAGAGAGTAGTTAAGATAAATTGGAATTTCGAGAGACGCTAGAAGGAAAAACTGTTCCTGAATTTTGCCAATCTTATCTGCTCAACTAACTCTCCTTTTCCCGATTTTTCTTTCCGGCAAAAAATACTCCTGCTGCTCAAATTTCTCTGTCTGATTTAGGAAATAGAGAGTAGTCAGGATAAATGGGAATTTCGAGAGACGCTAGAAGGAAAAACTCTTCCTGAATTTTGCCAATCTTATCTACTCAACTAAGTCGAATTTTCCTGATTTTTCTTTCCGGCAAAAAATACTCCTGCTGCTCAAATTTCTCTGTCTGATTTCGGAAATAGAGAGTAGTCAGGATAAATGGGAATTTCGAGAGACGCTAGAAGGAAAAACTATTCCTGATTTTTTCTACTCTTATCTGCTCAACTAAGTCTGATTTTCCCGATTTTTCTTTCCTGCAAAAAATACTCCTGCTGCTCAAATTTCTCTGTCTGATTTAGGAAATAGAGAGTAGTTAAGATAAATGGGAATTTCGAGAGACGCTAGAAGGAAAAACTGTTCCTGAATTTTGCCAATCTTATCTACTCAACTAAGTCTGATTTTCCCGATTTTTCTTTCCTACAAAAAATACTCCTGCTGCTCAAATTTCTCTGTCTTATTTAGGGAATAGGCAGTAGTTAGGAGAAATGGGAATTTAGAGAGACGGTAGAAGGAAAAAATTTTCCTGAATTTTTCTACTATTATCTGCTCAACTAAGTCTGATTTTCCCGATTTTTCTTTCCTACAAAAAATACTCCTGCTGCTCAAATTTCTCTGTCTTATTTAGGGAATAGGCAGTAGTTAGGAGAAATGGGAATTTAGAGAGACGGTAGAAGGAAAAAATTTTCCTGAATTTTTCTACTATTATCTGCTCAACTAAGTCTGATTTTCCCGATTTTTCTTTCCTACAAAAAATACTCCTGCTGCTCAAATTTCTCTGTCTTATTTAGGGAATAGGCAGTAGTTAGGAGAAATGGGAATTTAGAGAGACGGTAGAAGGAAAAAATTTTCCTGAATTTTTCTACTATTATCTACTCAACTAAGTCGGATTTTCCTAATTTTTCTTTCCGGCAAAAAATACTCCTGCTGCTAAAATTTCTCTGCCTTTTTCCCCTAATGCTATATCTAAATTATCACCCTCTTGTACTAAAAAAGCGTGCCAATCTTCTAAACGGTTTTGCCATTCTTTCTGTTGAATATAAGGCCAGATAGTTTGAATCAACATCATCATACTATAAGATGGATAGTGATGAGGAAAAATACCACTGTTGATTTCTTCAAAGTCTGACAAAATCTGCCGTAAACCATGAACTGTCATATTAAAATAATGACTAGGATCGGCATGAAGTGGTTGTAAAAATGCAGTATCAATGAATATTAAACCACCTGGTTTTAAAATGCGATAAAGTTCTTTAGCGGTAATAAATGGATTTGGTAAATGTTCAAAAACAGCATGACTAATTATCCCATCAAAACAATTATCAATAAATGGTAATTTTAATGTTGAACAAACTATATCTGTATATTGATATTGCTGCACATCTAAATAACAAATATTTGGTTTGAGATATTCTTTTTGAGTATTACCTGCGCCGAAATCTAAAACTATTCCATTTTCCCCAATTTGATTTAATACTTTTAAAATTCCTTCTGAATAAGGATGAGTGGTTTCTGTTTCTGTCAGTTTAATAAATGGTAATTCTCCTAGTTGTAAAATATGAGGAGTATTTCCCCTAATCCATACAGAACAATTTTCTGCATTACAAGGTTTAGCTTTTTGACTACATTCTGGGCAAATCAAGATTTTTTCTAGGTTAAAATTTTTCTGTCTTGTGGGAAGTTTAGGTGGTTTACCAATAACTTTGAATTGATTTTGAAATAATAATATTTTTTCCTCTTGATCGATAAATATTTCTATTTTTATATCTGTGTCTGGTTTAAGATTCTCTGGCAGTAAAATTTCACCCCAAAAACCACTATGACTAGCATATTTTTTCTCTGGGAAAGCAACAGCTACATCTGGTCTATATCCACCATGTAAAAGAGAAGCATAAGGTTGAGAATTTAGATGCACAGTTAGTTTGAAATTCCGGTTATTTTCAGGAATATACCAACCAGAAAATTTGGTTAGGTAATCTATTTCTGTACCTTTAGGAAAATCTAGATTAAACATTTTAGAGAATAGGGAGTAGGGAGTAGGGAGTAGGGAGTAGGGAATAGGGATTAGGTAGTAGGGAATTTGCCAATCTAACATTTATGCCAAAATATTTAATGACTGCAAAACCAAAGTCAAAATTAAAATTCAGTCAGAAACTATTAGTCAAATTAAACCAACTAATTAATCTGTGTATCTGTGACATAATCCGTGTGTGCCGTGCCATAATTTATGTGTACTTATTGTTCTCTCAAACTTTGAACTTCTTCTAAACTTAAACCTGTATTTTGACTTACTGTTTATACATCTAAAAATTCTAGTAATTTTAGAGAATAGGGAGTAGGGATTAGGTAGTAGGGAATTTGCCAATCTAACATTTATGCCAAAATATTTAGGGTTTGCTGAAAAGTCTTTTTTAAGGAGTAGGGGAGTAGGGGAGTAGGGGAACAGGAAAGTAATTTTTTTTTCCCAACAATGTGTCTAAAATAGTAGCTTTTTTAGCATTACATTAAGAGCTGAAAACCAGGTACTTTTCCCGATATAAAAATGCTAAAACCTTGATATGTAATGACTTTAAAGTTTATTCAGCAAACCCTATTTAATTACATTGAAACCAGAGTCAAAAGTCACATCAAATTAGAATCTATTAGTAAAATTAAACCTACTAATTAATCCGTGTATCCGTGGCATAATCCGTGTGTGCCGTGGCATAATCGGTGTGTGCCGTACCATCCTCCATGTCTGCTAATTTATCTAAAGAAAAGTATGCTTCTTGAAAAATTTGACCATAAGTTTCAGTCATTTCTGCAAAAGTATTTAACGAATCCAGTACATATTTAGCATTACCTCCTAGTCGCTGACGTAATTTTTCATCTATTAATAAAGACATCAAAATATTTGCTAATTCTTCTGGGTTTTCAGGAGTATAGAATAAACCGTTAATATTTGGTTTGACTTGTTCAACTATGCCAAAAACTGGAGTAGTAACTATTGGTAAATTATAAGACATTGCTTCTAATATTACTCTGGGAAAACTTTCGATGCGGGAAGTACAAACAAATATATCTGCTGCTTGATAATATTTTGCTGTCTCTGGAGTTTCTCCTACTATTTCTACTTTTTCCTGAACTTCTTCTGGCAAATTTTTGACAAGTTCGTGTAGTTTTAAGCTATAAAGATTTGGGCGATCGCCTACGATAAAACATTTGATTTTCTGTATTTCTTTTTCTGGGATAAATGATAGAGATTTTACTAAGTCGTGTTGACCTTTCCTTTCGCAGACGGTGCCTAATAATAGAATGACTATTTCCTCTTTTTGTACTCCTAAATTTGACCTTGCTTCTTGTCTAGACCATTTAGTTGCTGCTTTTTTTAATAAGTTTAAATCTAATCCATTATGAACGACGGTAAAGTTGTGATGACTATTTAAAGGGAGATATTTATTTCGAGTAGCATCGGAAACAAAAATTATGCGATAAGGATAACGGAAACATTCTAATGCTCTGGCAGCTATCTCGTTTCCGAAACGATTAAAATAAGTTTGCCAAGGTTGACTTTCATGCACATTCCAAACACTGGGAATGTTTAACATTTGAGCGACGTCTACCATAAAAAAGTTTTCTAAAGTATTGATGTACATTACATCAATATTTAGAGATTTTATTTCTTGGGTAAAGGTGGTTAAAGCTGAATTATAAGCATCTTTTTGATAGATATGTTCTAGAGGATTATCTTTAACGATGACTTGAATATTTTGTTGTTGATAAATTTCTCTCAACTCCCCATCGTTTACAGAAAATATTATGGGTTCGACAATTCCATCTTTTGCTAACTTTAGGGCGATTTCTAATTGATGAAGTGGGGCACCAGTTAGGTCTAAAGAATTACTACACATCAATAATTTAATTCTGGGATTAGGAGGGAACAGGGAACACTTAACTGGGAACAGGGAGTTAATTGCTTGAACATCTATTTCTGATTCGTTGAGAGAATTTGCCTCTAGAGTCTGAGGATTTAATTCTGACTCTTGCTGAGAATTATCAACTTTTGCCTGAGGATTTAATTCTGATTCGTTGAGATAATTTTCCTCTAGAGTCTGAGGATTTTTTTCTGACTCTTGCCGAGAATTATCAACTTTTGCCTGAGGATTTAATTCTGATTCATTGAGATAATTTTCCTCTAGAGTCTGAGGATTTTTTTCTGACTCTTGCCGAGAATTATCAACTTTTGCCTGAGCATTTATTTCTGATTCATTGAGATAATTTTCCTCTAGAGTCTGAGGATTTTTTTCTGACTCTTGCCGAGAATTATCAACTTTTGCCTGAGCATTTGATTCTGACTCTTGCCGAGAATTATCGACTTTTGCCTGAGCATTTAATTCTGATTCATTCAGAGAATTTGCCTCTAGAGTCTGAGAAT
>NZ_JAAHHT010000051.1:33265-41430 GCF_010672085.1 Okeania sp. SIO3I5 | reverse complement strand
GACTCTTGCCGAGAATTATCAACTTTTGCCTGAGCATTTGATTCTGACTCTTGCCGAGAATTATCGACTTTTGCCTGAGCATTTAATTCTGATTCATTCAGAGAATTTGCCTCTAGAGTCTGAGAATTTATTTCCGACTCTTGCCGAGAATTATCAACTTTTGCCTGAGCATTTATTTCTGATTCATTCAGAGAATTTGCCTCTAGAGTCTGAGAATTTATTTCCGACTCTTGCCGAGAATTATCAACTTTTGCCTGAGCATTTATTTCTGATTCGTTGAGAGAATTTGCCTCTAGAGTCTGAGGATTTTTTTCCGACTCTTGCCGAGAATTATCAACTTTTGCCTGAGCATTTGATTCTGACTCTTGCCGAGAATTATCGACTTTTGCCTGAGCATTTAATTCTGATTCATTCAGAGAATTTGCCTCTAGAGTCTGAGAATTTATTTCCGACTCTTGCCGAGAATTATCGACTTTTGCCTGAGGATTTAATTCTGATTCGTTGAGATAATTTTCCTCTAGAGTCTGAGGATTTAATTCTGACTCTTGCTGAGAATTATCAACTTTTGCCTGAGGATTTAATTCTGATTCGTTGAGATAATTTTCCTCTAGAGTCTGAGGATTTTTTTCCGACTCTTGCCGAGAATTATCAACTTTTGCCTGAGGATTTAATTCTGATTCGTTGAGATAATTTTCCTCTAGAGTCTGAGAATTTATTTCCGACTCTTGCCGAGAATTATCGACTTTTGCCTGAGCATTTAATTCTGATTCGTTGAGATAATTTTCCTCTAGAGTCTGAGAATTTATTTCCGACTCTTGCCGAGAATTATCAACTTTTGCCTGAGCATTTAATTCTGATTCATTCAGAGAATTTGTCTCTAGAGTTTGAGAATTTAATTCTGATTTTGCTTGACTATTTATTTTTACTCCTTTCTCAAAACCATTGAACTTTTTACTCTTTCCTTCCAACTTCCGACTTCTTCCTTCTTTTGAAAAATTTGCCTCTGGAGTTTGAGGATTTAACTCTGACTCTTTCTGAGAATTATCGACTTTTTCCGGAATATCTATTTCTGATTCATTCAGAGAATTTGCCTCTGGAGTTTGAGGATTTAATTCTGAGTCTTTCTGAGAATTATCGACTTTTGCCTGAACATTTATTTCTGATTCGTTGAGAGAATTTGCCTCTGGAGTTTGAGGATTTAATTCTGATTCTTTCTGAGAATTATCGACTTTTGCTTGAGTATCTATTTTTGATTCATTGGTATAATTTGCCTTTAGTATCTGAGGATTTAATTCTGATTCGTTTGAATAACTTTCTAAATTTTGAATTTTGAATTTTGAATTTTGAATTTTAATCAAAAATCTTCTCGGTTGAATTTCAAACAACTCACTTTCTTGAGAAAAATGAGGACTATAAAAACCATCTATCATCCGAGAATATTTCCGACGATAATTTGCCTCTTCTTGAGGATTATCAGAATAACCCCGACTCGTTCCTTCCTTATGAATTAACTCAGCATCCGGACAATAAACTGAACGATAACTATTATTAAAACGCTGAACTAAAAGTCGATAACCATAATCTGCATCATTATAAGCAACGGCAAAATTTTCCTCATCAAATCCACCATTATCTAAAAATAATTTCCGAGGAGTTAACATACACGCTGCGGTTACTGCCGAATAATTTCTTGACACAAACGCTTGAGAAAGATAACCTCTATTTTCACTATGTAATAATTTAAAAGCATGACCTGCTAAACCATGATGTAAACCATGAATTACACCAGCGTGTTGAATCCTTTTATCGGGATAAATTAACTTAGCTCCGACTGCTCCGACTCCAGGAATTTTTGCATAACCCATCATTTGACTTAACCAGTTAGGAGAAATAACCTCCGTGTCATTATTTAGAAACAAAACATACTCAGTTTTTACCTGCTCGACTGCGCGGTTATTTATCGCAGCAAAGTTAAATTTTCCATCAGTATTAGCAATGGGAGTAACTGATACATTTGCCTCACCCAAATATAAATCTTTCAAACTTGCCAAATACTCCAAAGTCTCAGACTCATCACTTTCATTATCAATCACAAAAACCTGATAATTTTGATAAGTTGTCTGGCGCAAAGACTCAAGACAAGCTTTCAATAACTTAGCTTGATTTTTAGTTGGAATAATAATTGTCACCGAGTCACCTTCGTCGGGAAAAGTTGGTTTGAAAATTCCTAATCTTTCGCGAACTGCCCAATCTGGTTGATAAATATTTCCTACTATCCCTCGACGGTTTAAACTTTCTTGAACTGCTTTTTCACCTGCTAGAAAACTCTTCGGTTTTTCCCCTCCAGAAATAGCAGTCGAACCAGGAGAAGTTCGCCAATGATATAACACTAAAGGTAGATGTCCGACATGACGAGAAATTTCGGTTGCTCTTAAAGCAAAATCATAATCTTGAGAACCTTCAAAACCAATTCTTAAACCTCCCACTCTGTCAAAAATTTCCTTTCTCACCACGCACAAATGACCCATATACATATAGGAAAGTAATAATTCTGGAGAATATTCCGGTTTAAATTGAGGATCGAATCTTTTGCCTTCCGTAGTAATTTTATCGTCGTCCGAATAAAGAAAATCTGTCTCTGGATTTTGACTTATATATAGAGCAACTTCCCCTAAAGCATCCGGACTAAGTTCATCATCATTATCCAAAAAGAGAATAAAATCTCCCGTAGCAAGTTCAGCAGCAGAATTAGTTGCAGCACTAATATTGCCATTCTCCGAACGGAAAGTCAGTTTAATCCGGGAGTCAGTCTTAGCTACTTCCGTCAGAATTTCCCGAACATCTGAATTACTACTACAATCGTCCGCTAGGCAAAACTCCCAATTTTGGTATACTTGGTTTTGTACACTGGCTATTCCCTTGCGTAAAAATTCTAGAGGTGGGTCATAAACAGGCATAACCACAGAAATTTTCGGCAAAGGAGTCCGACAACTATCCAAACGGGATACTAAATATTGACGAGAGCGATCGCCCCACTTATTTACTGCCAACCAAGCATCATAAACATCTATAGTTTCTGGCAGGACAAACCCAGGAGGAAGTAATAATTCTCCCCCTTGCTTTTGTTGCTGTCTATATATTGTTAATATTTGTCTGGCAATATTGGGTAATTCTGAGGGTAGAGGTAAAATTCGACCTAACCTTTGTTTCCTTTCGGCAGTCCGTTTCTGAATAGCTTTGGCAAATTTGAATAACTGCCGAAATTTATCCTTAGCTTTTTCAGAAAAACCATAACGTCTTAGTTCCAAAATTTCCGAGCAATAAAAACTTACTATTTCCCCACTTTCCAAATATGCTTCTAAACTAACTTGCCATTTTCCAACAGGAGGTTCGACGGTTACTTCAAACCCACTATGGTCACTTCCCACCCAATCTGGAAAAACTTCTCCCACATCTTTCCGACGCAAACCATAGGCACAATCTATAGAAATATCCCCATATTTGAGAACTAATTTAGTAATTTTCTGTTCTGGATGGCAACACCAACCAGCAAATAAGATTTCTCCTTCCCGCAGTTGCCAGTTTGTCGGAGCATCGAAATTTGCTTCGACGGTAGATACTGATATGGGATAACTTGCGAATTTCTGCCATTCTCCTTTTTGATCCTCTGCTTCGAGTATTAATTCATAATTTCCAGGAGAGAGTTGTACAGATATTTCAAATCCAGAATTAAAAGCAGTCAAAATATTAATATTACTTGACTCCTGACTCCTGACTCCTGAATTCTCCATCTCCTGACTCCTGACTCCTGACTCCTGACTCCTGAATTCTTCAACATCTGGTCGGGGAATGCCATAGTTACCAAGAAAAATTTCTGTTCCTACTTTGGCACGAATATTTTGGATATTGAAAGTATTGTGGAAACACCAACCTACTATTTCTATTTCCGAGTTAGAAATTTGCCAGTTAATAGGAGAGTCGATAGAAAAAAGGAAGCGCGGTTGTAACTTTTGAAGTTTACCTTTGAGACTAAACCACTTTTCTCGAAGTTTCCAGAATTTAGAAGATTTCATCGCAGAAATTTCTACCTTAAGTGTTTCTGTTTCGTAGTTTTGAGCGTTTAATTCAGCTTTCGTTTCTTCTAGGGTGGTTTGAGTTTGCGCGAGAGTGGTTTGAGTTTTTCCTAATTCCGTTTCTAACTGTTGAATTGAAATTTGAGATTCTGATAGTTTTACCTGAGTACCATCTAAATTTTGTTGAGTTTTTCCTAATTCCGTTTCTAACTGTTGAATTGAAATTTGAGATTCTGATAGTTTTACCTGAGTACCATCTAAATTTTGTTGAGTTTTTCCTAAGTCTGTTTCTAACAGTTGAATTTTGTCTTGAGACTCCGATAACTTTACCTGAGTACCATCTAATTTTTCTTGAGTTTTTCCTAAGTCTGTTTCTAACAGTTGAATTTTGTCTTGAGACTCCGATAACTTTACCTGAGTACCATCTAATTTTTCTTGAGTTTTTCCTAAGTCTGTTTCTAACAGTTGAATTTTGTCTTGAGACTCCGATAACTTTACCTGAGTACCATCTAATTTTTCTTGAGTTTTTCCTAAATCTGTTTCTAAGAGTTGAATTTTGTCTTGAGACTCCGATAACTTTACCTGAGTACCATCTAATTTTTCTTGAGTTTTTCCTAAATCTGTTTCTAACAGTTGAATTTGAGTTTGAGACTCTTGTAACTTTAGGATATTACCATTGAGTTGTAGTTGAGTCTGACCTAATTCTGTCTCTAATATGCCAATTTTTTCTTGAGACTCAATTAACTTAATTTTATTACCCTCAAGTTGAACTTGAATTTCCCCGAAATCTGTTTCTACTCCCAATAATTTTTTCTGAGACTCAGTTAATTTAATCTGAGTACCTTCTAGTTGAACTAAAGCTTTACCTAATTCCGTTTCCAGAGTTAAAATTTTTGCTAAAGCTTCTTTAAACCTAGTTTTTGAATTATCAAGTTGTGCCTGAGTTTGCCCTAAATCTATTTCCAATCTAACAATTTTTTGTTGAGACTCCTCTAATTTTGTTTCATTATTTTCCAACTGAGATTGAGTCTGTCCTAGTTTTCTTTCTAATGTTACTACCTTGGTTTGAGATGCCTGTAAATTTGTTTCTTTACCATCAAGTTGAACTTGAGTTTCACCCAACTCTATTTCCAGTAATTCTAACTTTTGAGTAGACTCTTGCAGTTTAACCGATCTAGTATCAAGTTCTTGTTGGGTTTCACCTAATTCCGTTTCTAAATTTCCTACCTTCTTTTGTGCTTCTTGAAATATTTCTTGCCATCTTTCTACATCTGTTTCTAAACTATTAATTTGTTTTTCTAAAAGATAATTTTGTTTTTCTAAACCTCGAATATTTAACCAATCCCGAAATTCCCATAATTCTGATTCACTTTCAATCCCCGACTCATTACTTCTGACTTCTAACTCCTGACTTCTAACTTCATAAAAACTCCTAACTCCTGACTCCTGACTCCTGATTCCTTCCAGTTTCTGATAAACCTCCAATGTTTCTGGAAAATATTTTTCTATGAGACTAGGTTTAGTAGTTTTACTAATATCCTTTATTAATAAAGACTCTGCAAAATTTCCAGGAGGAGGCACTGCTAAATCTACCCCAAATTTTTCATTAACCGCCTGAATAAAGCCTTCAGAATTTTTGCCAATACTATCAACTTTGTCTATTAAACATTGTGCTGGAAATTGTTGATAAAAATCTAAAATTCTCTGATTATAATCCAACCACATTTTCACCGCTATTTCTGGTTTATCCAATAACTTTTCATCCGTACCTCGGCGATAAAGAGAATCTACTACTTCCCAAGGAGAACGATAAACAAAAATAAACTTAGCATCAGGCAATAACTCTAACCAAAAATCTAAAAATAATGTAGTCCTCGGATCTTTCCATCCCCAGATTTTTTTGTTTTTATCATTCCCTTCCTCACGATTTTTTATGAGTTTTTTTGCTGCTTTGAGGTATTGTTTTTTAACCAGAATTTGTTTAGTTTCTATGTTACTTCCTAAGTCATCAATGTTTTGCGATCGCAAGATTCCTTTATGGAGTTCTACAAATTCAATATCTTCAAAATGCCCTTTAATATTTCCATATTCGGCACTAACTAATTTTTCCCCAATATTTACTCCTACACTCTGAAATAAAGAGGCGGTTAATGAGGTTCCCGAACGGTGCATTCCTGTAATAATAAAAACTGTTGATTTCATCTAATTTTCCTCCAATTTTTTAAGCAAAATTTGCAAAGTTCCAAGATACTAATACTTCTTGTTCTAGTGGCAAAGTAATTCTGTCAGTAATTACTGTTTTTAATCTGACAATTACTTCTCCTGAATATTCAGGAATTTTTATTTCTATCACTCCATAGTTATTTTTACCAAATATATTTTTATTGTTTAAGGGAAGAGTTTTTTGTACTAAAGCTTCTCTGTTTTTGCTCTTGAAAATCTCAATTTCACAGGCAATAGAATAAGTACCTATAGGTTCTATTTGTGGATAAACTCGAAATCGTTTTTGACCTTCTATTTGAAATTTCATCTCAGTTTGATACTGATGAGTATCGGGGAATATTTTCTCTAGTAAATTTCGAGTTTCTTGAGTATTGGATAAAGGTAATTCCTCAACTTCTGTTGTTACTTGCTTCTTTGTTTGACTATCAGAGAATATTTTTTCTGAGAAATATTCGATTTCTTGATTATCAGATATGAGTGTTTTTTCCTCTTTTATCTTTTTTCCTATTATTTGCTTCTTGGCATTTCCCACATCTCCCGTTTTGCCAAAATTATTAACTTCTAAACTCTCAGTTGTGAATTCTGATTCTATATTTTTCACCTCTTCGGTTTTGCCTAAATTTTTCACTTCTAAATTCTCAGTTGTGAATTCTGATTCTATATTTCCCACCTCTTCCCTTTCACTGAAATTCTTAACTGCTAAATTCTCAGTTTTGAATTCTGATTCTATATTTCCGATTATTTCTTCCTTGGCATTTTCCACATCTTCCGTTTTGCCTAAATTTTTCACTTCTAAATTCTGAATTGCGACTGCCGAGTTGATCTTTCCGATTATTTCTTCCTTGGCATTTCCCACACCTTCCATTTTGCCTAAGTTCTTAACTGCTAAATTCTCAGTTTTGAATTCTGATTCTATATTTTCCACCTCTTCCATTTTGCCTAAGTTCTTAACTGCTAAATTCTCAGTTTTGAATTCTGAGTCTATATTTCCGATTATTTCTTCCTTGGCATTTTTCAAATCCTCCGTTTCACCGAAATTCTTAACTGCTAAATTCTCAGTTTTGAATTCTGATTCTATATTTTCCACCTCTTCCATTTTGCCTAAGTTCTTAACTGCTAAATTCTCAGTTTTGAATTCTGATTCTATATTTCCGATTATTTCTTCCTTGGCATTTTTCAAATCCTCCGTTTCACCGAAATTCTTAACTTCTAAATTCTCAGTTTTGAATTCTGAGTCTATATTTTCTACCTCTTCCATTTTGCCTAATTTCTTAACTTCTAAATTCTCAGTTTTGAATTCTGAGTCTATATTTTCCACACCTTCCGTTTTGCCTAAATTTTTCACTTCTAAATTCTCAGTTTTGAATTCTGAGTCTATATTTTCCACACCTTCCGTTTTGCCTAAATTTTTCACTTCTAAATTCTCATTTGTAAATTCTGATTCTATATTTCCCACCTCTTCCGTTTTGCCTAAATTTTTCACTTCTAAATTCTCAGTTTTCAATTCTGAGTTGATCTTTCCGATTATTTCTTCCTTGCCATTTCCCACACCTTGCGTTTTGCCTAAATTATTAACTTCTAAATTCTCAGTTTTGAATTCTGATTCTATATTTTCCACCTCTTCCATTTTGCCTAAATTATTAACTTCTAAATTCTCAGTTTTCAATTCTGAGTCTATATTTTCCACCTCTTCCGTTTTGCCTAAATTTTTCACTTCTAAATTCTCAGTTTTCAATTCTGAGTCTATATTTTCCACCTCTTCCGTTTTGCCTAAATTTTTCACTTCTAAATTCTGACTTACGACTGCCGAGTTAATCTTTCCGATTATTTCTTCCTTGGCATTTCCCACCTCTTCCGTTTTGCCTAAGT
>NZ_JAAHHT010000051.1:933-33165 GCF_010672085.1 Okeania sp. SIO3I5 | reverse complement strand
TCTATATTTTCCACCTCTTCCGTTTTGCCTAAATTTTTCACTTCTAAATTCTGACTTACGACTGCCGAGTTAATCTTTCCGATTATTTCTTCCTTGGCATTTCCCACCTCTTCCGTTTTGCCTAAGTTCTTAACTTCTAAATTCTCAGTTTTGAATTCTGATTCTATATTTCCCACCTCTTCCATTTTGCCTAAATTATTAACTTCTAAATTCTCATTTGTAAATTCTGATTCTATATTTCCCACCTCTTCCGTTTTGCCTAAATTATTAACTTCTAAATTCTCATTTGTAAATTCTGATTCTATATTTCCCACCTCTTCCGTTTTGCCTAAATTTTTCACTTCTAAATTCTCAGTTTTGAATTCTGAGTTGATCTTTCCGATTATTTCTTCCTTGCCATTTCCCACACCTTGCGTTTTGCCTAAATTCTTAACTTCTAAATTCTCAGTTTTGAATTCTGATTCTATATTTTCCACCTCTTCCGTTTTGCCCAAATTCTTAACTTCTAAATTCTCAGTTTTGAATTCTGATTCTATATTTTCCACCTCTTCCGTTTTGCCTAAATTTTTCACTTCTAAATTCTGACTTACGACTGCCGAGTTAATCTTTCCGATTATTTCTTCCTTGGCATTTCCCACCTCTTCCGTTTTGCCTAAGTTCTTAACTTCTAAATTCTCAGTTTTGAATTCTGATTCTATATTTCCCACCTCTTCCATTTTGCCTAAATTATTAACTTCTAAATTCTCATTTGTAAATTCTGATTCTATATTTCCCACCTCTTCCGTTTTGCCTAAATTATTAACTTCTAAATTCTCATTTGTAAATTCTGATTCTATATTTCCCACCTCTTCCGATTTACTCAAATTCTTAACTTCTAAATTCTCAGTTTTGAATTCTGATTCTATATTTCTCACCTCTTCCATTTTGGCAAAATTTTTCACTTCTAAATTCTCAGTTGTGAATTCTGAGTCAATCAAAACTTCTGAATTCAGAATTCTAAATTCTGAATTCATACTAAGAGGTTGAGCAACTAAACCTCCAGAAATTGGCTTTTGTAAAATATATAAATCTTGCCCATTTGCCAAATTACTTTGAGGAAATCTTTTAATGTGTTTAAACATAGAAAATATTTCCTGATAAGCTGCAGGTGTATGAACTGCTGCAATAGTACGTTGACCTTGACCATCTATTTCTCCCTCATGGTCAAGATATAAAAATAATCCCTCTTCACCAATACTATACATTTCCGCTTTATGAGCATTACCATTCAGAAAAATATCATAAACTATCGGAAAAAATTGAGGTCCGTGAAGAGTCATAAATAATATTCCCCCAGGACGCAAAACTCGATAAATTTCCCACGCCCAAAGATGTTGTAAATCTATACTTAAATGAGTAAATACCGAGATAGAATTAATTAAATCAAACTGATTATTTTCAAAAGGTAATGGTGGTTGAATATCGTTATGTTTGACCGTAGCAAATTTAATATTTTCTTGACACCATTCAGCACATTCGGCAAAAACATCACAACCAAAGAGTTTTTGATTAGGCAAAAGTTCAGGTTCAAATGCCATTAAATAACGTCCTACTCCACAACCAAAATCTAATATATTGTCAAATTGATTAAAATCAAATCCTGCTGTTTGGAGATAATTTTTTACTGTATATCTAAGGTCATCAAACGAACTAAGAAAAGCCTTCGCACTAGGGTTGCCACTTATTCTTAATAACAGATGATTTGGTGGGAGTAATGCGATAGTATTCAGGGGATAAATATTAACTACTCGCTCTAAAAGAAAATTATTAATAATTTTCACCAGGATAACGTCATCTGCTAATAAATTGTGACCATCAATAGTACAAGACCATTGATACTTTTGAGTTTGACTTTTATATTTCGGGTAACAACTTTCTACTTCCTTCCCATTGATTAAAATTGATATTTTTTCTACCTTTTCTTCTGGATTAATATCTGCTGCCCATCCCTCTAAATAAATGTCTCCCGTGACTGTCATTTTAATTTGTTTGCAACCTCCATCAGGATGACAATGAAAGTTTAATAACTCATCTATTTGTTCTGCAATTTTTAACCTCTGATTTCCAACTTCTGAGTTGATAAAAGGTTCTGAGTTCTGAGTTCTGAGTTCTGAATTCTTGCTTCCAACTTCTGAATTTATCAAGACTTCTTCCTTGTGACTCCTGACTCCTGTCTCCTGAGTTCCAACTTCTGACTTGATAAAGACTCTTGACTCCTGTCTCCTAACTCCTGATTCCTGTCTCCTGTCTCCTGTCTCCTGAGTTCCAACTTCTGACTTCATGAAGACTCCTGACTCCTGACTCCTGACTCCTGACTCCTGTTTTCTGTCTCCTGCTTCCTGTCTCCTGACTCCTGAATTCCAAATAATATATAAGTCATGGTATCCACAAAGACCTCTTTTAATTCGATGCCATTTTGCCTTTCCCTGAGTTACTTTTTCAATGACTTTACGTACCCATTTATTTCCAACATAAGTAACTCCATAATCTTCAGTTTTCAGAAAAAGACTTTCACTTTCTGGAGTAAAATAAATTTCTTCTGCTTCTACATCTGTCTCTATAGTCATCAAAGATAAATCATGGGTACTAAAGATTAATATGCCATTTTCAGTTAAGCAACTATATAATTTTTTTAACCAAGCAGCAAAAGTTTTTTGAGGAATATGACTAAAAAAAGAACAGGCAAAAATACAGTCAAATTTTTGATTTATTTGATAATCTTCAGGAGAAGTAGTTGAAACCATCCCCTCAAAACCAAACTGTTGTTTTTGAAATTCTACTGCTGCAGAATAAATATCGGAAACCCATATTTTATTGTTCGGTATTTCCTGGAGCAAAAACCTACTAAAACGCCCATAACCACTAGCAAAATCTAGAAAAGATGATATATTTTCAAAGCCATCAAAATACCATTCTACAATTTGTTTAACCGCATCTAAAATTCTTTTACCATTAGAAAAATATCGTAGTAAAGCTTCATCTTTCCTGCCATTTGTATTTTTCAAAGCATAGAGATACATTTCATCTTGTGGATGAATTTTTACGTTAATTTTTTCAGGTTTTCTAGTTTGGTCTTGAATAAAATTATTTATAATTAAGTTATTATTGAAATCTATTTTTTCAGCATTCATATTTGTTTCTTTAGGGAATAGTTCATTAATGGATAATTGATAATGGATAATTGATAATTACCTCTCCCTTTTAGGGAGAGGATTGACTAAAAGGAAGAGGATTGACTAAAAGGAAAAGATTTATTTCTCTTGGTTGATTGGATATGCTTAGGTCACCTATCCATCCCATCCTACGGACTGCTCCGCAAACAACCGCTCTCTTGGTTGATTGGATATGCTTAGGTCACCTATCCATCCCTCAACCGCTTTTTGCCCCTTTATTGGGGAAGCTTTCAACATGAATTATCTAATTATTTAATTTTTTAATTATTAATTATTCCGGTAATAGTTTCATCAAAGCACTCAGCTATTAGCTATTAGATCGAAAGAGGAAAAGGAGAAAAAAAATAATATTTCCCTACTTGATTCAATCCAATGGTTTGAACTAGAGGTAATTAATAATTGATAATTAGAGATAGTTTTCATTATTAATTATCCATTATTAATTATCCATTATTAATTATTAATTATTAATAATGGATCTATTAAAAAGTCAACGACACCTGTGCCGCATGAATCACTATAATGTTGCACTCTAAACATAGCAATGTCAATACAACGGGATAAATACGTCAGATGATCGTCTGCCATTCCCACAACTCCAGCATTTAAAAAATATACACCAGGATTTAGTAAACATTTGAACTTAAATTTAACTATAACTATTTGTTGTGCTGCAATATATTCTACCGATTTAGTCGAACCATGTAAAGACGCTCCACCCAAGTCAAAACCACTCAGAGTTTTGATCAACATTCCAAATCTAACCTTAGATGTGGAATTAATAAACTTTACTTTGTATGTATAGTAATATTCCCGGCGACTAATTAAATGATTTACCCTTTTACCATCCAAAGTAATAATATGGGGGTCAATAATTTCTGCTCCCTTATTAGGATAATGTACGGTATTTGAAGGTATCATTTCTGGGTCATAAATTTCTTCATATTCTGTTGATTCTGCAATCCGATCTTGACTTTTATTCTCACTATTTTGTTGAGATTGAGATGTTGATTCATCTGTCTCCTCATCATCAAATAAATCCTGAATAGTTAAATTAGGAATTTGGCGAATTTCCTCTCTTATTGAGGGAATTTTATCAGGGAAAGCATAAATTAATTTCTGATATTTAGAAACCACATATTTAGGAGTATGATAAAGTAACATTTCACCATGATCCATCAAAATTGCAGAATCACAAAGTTGAACTACCGTTGAAGCAGCATGAGAAACAAATAAAATTGTACCTCCCCTTTCTTGAATGTCTTGAATACGAGCAAAACATTTTCTTTGAAATGCTTCATCTCCTACTGAAAGTGCTTCATCAACCACTAAAATATCTGGATCTACACTGGTAGCTACAGCAAATCCTAACCTAACAAACATTCCACTAGAATAAGTTTTTACAGGTTGGTCAATAAAATCACCAATATCGGCAAAACTAGCAATTTTGTCAAATTTTGCTTCTATTTCTGATGTTTTTAATCCTAATAATTGACCGTTAAAAAAAACGTTTTGTCTCCCTGTAAATTCTGGATTAAATCCACTTCCCAGCTCTAGTAGTGCAGAAATTCTACCTTTAACTTTTACTTTTCCTGCTGTTGGTGTTAGAGTGCCTACAATTATTTGTAAAAGGGTACTTTTTCCCGAACCATTCCGCCCTACAATTCCTAAAGTATGCCCTTTTTCTATTTCTATATTTATATTTTGTACTGCCCAGAATTCATCTGCACGACTTTTTCCTGGGAGTAAAATTTCTTTTAAACGGTCTACGGGATGTCGATACCGTTTAAAACATTTAGAAACATTTTGTAGTGAAATTACAGTTTCAGGCATCATAGATTTTATATGTAAGCTATCAGCTATCAGCTATTAGCTATCAGCTATCAGTTATGAGTTATTAACAACTTATTATCAAATTGAAGGGGCAATTAGTCTCCCAGACAAATTTAAGGCTATTATTCAATAATTAATAATTAATTATTAATTATTAATTATTACCTCTTCTGTAATAGAAGTATTGGTTAAAAGGAATTTTTTTTCTTCTCAACGGGAGATTAGATATGGTTAGGTAACCCATCCATCCCATGCTACGGAATTATTCGCAAACGACCGCTTTTTTCTCCATGAATGGAGAGGCTTTAGACCTTGATTTTTCGGTAAAAATGCAATAAATAAAGAGTATATAATATCTTGCAGCAATTGTCAAAAATTAATCTTTTTTCGTAAGCATTCCGCTATTAGCTATTACAGAATGGAGGAAGCAAAAGTAATTGACAAATCAATGGAGAATTAAAAGTTACTTTCATTAATGGATAATGGATAATTACCTCTCCCTAAAAGGGAGAGGATTGGCTAAAAGAAAAAAATTTATTTTTTTCCTCTTGAAAGGGGGAGGCTTTAAACCTGAATGATCTAATTGTTTAATTGTTTAATTATTAATTATTTCTGTAAAATCAGTCTCTTTTAACCGCAAGAAATATTCATTTAAACCTCGCCTTTAGATACTTTTAATTATCCTTAAATTTCTGAATACTAATTCCTGCTGATTATGCAAGTAATTAGGGTTTGCTGAAAAAGTATTATGGGTGAGGGTAAGAGTCAGGAGATAGGAGACTTGAAACTGGAGTATTAAGGAATTTAGAGGAGGCATAAATAAGAATTATCCCTTGATTTTTATGCCAATAGTTAACCCTTTAATCCTAACTTTTTGCAGCTCTTGCGTAGCAAAAACCTTGTACTTCTTCAACACAGAAAACGGCTAAAACCTTTATCTGTAAAAGCTTTAAACTTTAATCAGCAAACCCTAATTAATAGCTAATAGCTGATGGCTGAATGCTGAATGCTTACTCATAAAACATCAGCAAAAGCAGGACGCAATTTTTGATAAACCCAAAAGCCAAAATAAAATATTAGTACAGAGATTAAACCAGAAATTGCTAATTCTCCCCAGTGTTTAATTTCTCCTATTAATACTAGGTCACGATATACTTCAGCGATCGCTGTTAAAGGATTACACCAAAATACCCAAATTCGCCAATTTTCTGGAATTACTGATGCTGGATATACTATTGGTGTAACGTAAAACCAAAGATTAATAATTACTCCTAAAGTTTGTGGAATATCTCGCAAAAATACTGTTAATCCAGCAGTAAAATATCCTAAACCTGCTGTTAATAAAAGCTGAGGTATAAACACTATCGGTAGTAACCATAATGTTTGATTTATCGCCCCGGATGATATATAAAACATTCCTGTTAAAACTATTAATCCAAATGTACTTTCTATAAATGTTGAAAGAATCGGAACTAAGGGTAATAAACTAAGGGGAAAAACTACTTTTTTAACTAAATTAGGCTGTGTAATTACGGAACCAGAAGCTTGAGTCAATCCACTCGTAAAAGCTAACCAGGGTATTAATCCTGCAAATAACCATAATCCAAAAGTTAGTTTACTATCTTCTGGTAATCCTTTTAGGTCAAGCTTAACTTTAAGAATAATTGAGAAGACGTAGGTATAAATTAAAAGTTGGGATAGCTGATTGAGTAGTGGCCATAAATTGCCAAGAATTGAGCCTTTATATCTTGCTTCCAAGTCTCTTCTTACTAATGTGAATAACAGGTTTAGATTAACTAACCAATGATTATTCACTACGGTTAGCCAATTACTAACCCTGCTAGTTTTGCGGACAATACCTTTCATCTGGATAATGGATAATTGATAATTGATAATGGATAATTGATAAGCTAATATCAAGTCACATTAATTAGCCATAATAAATCTAGCTATCTTTAGTCATCTTTAGATGACTTTTGTTGTGCAGTCCAGAAATTTATTTCTTGGCGGATATTATACCCGATGGATCGCCAAGGATTGAAATTCTTGCCTGATAGCTTAAGTCATCTTTTAGATGACTTAATTATCTATACCGTCTTTTTGTATTGTGGTTAATTAATGCAACCTAATATAAGACACATTTAAAATGCGTTTTAGCCAGTCAGAAATCAGAAGGAAGTAGGGATGATTTGCGAATCACCCGTACAGAATTAATAAGGATTTTATTCTTAACTGCGCACAGAACAAATATGCGGCTTAAATGCTTAACAGTTTAATGAATAATTGATAGTTGATAAGTGCATAAGCAAAATTAATTACACAATTTTTTGGTAATTAATAATTGATAATTAGGGTTTGCTGAAAAAGTATTTTTATTGATAATTAGGGTTTGCTGAAAAAGTATTTTTAAGGAGCAGAAGAGTAATTTTTTTCCAAAATCTTGCCAAAAATGCTAACTTTTTGAGCGTTTTTAATTGAAACAAACGCACTTTTTTCAACCTAAAAAGACTTTAGACTTTATCTGTAAATGCTTTTATATTTAATCAACAAACCCTAATTAGAGATAGTTTTCATTATCCATTATCAATTATCAATTAAGTAAAGGTTCTATCGCTTGCTCAATTGCCTTTAATTGCTCAGTATCATAACCCCAACGTTTGAGAAAGTCTTTGTAATTTCCCTGGCCAGTAGTTGTAGTTTGATATAATTCCTGAATATTGCCTGATAAACTGGGAATATTAACGCTTTTTATTAGTTTCGTGGTTCGAGAGCGCACTTTTTTTGATTCATTGGCTGTCTCCTCATCTTGATTTCGCTGATGGTGGACTACCATTGCCGAACACATGGCCAGATTTTTGACCAATAGTTCTACCACTATCTCTGGAGCTGATTCTAAGGCTTTGAATATTGATAGTGATGGATTATCCGCTAAAGGTCTAGAGTCTGTAAGATAACCGACGAAAAATCCTCTAGCACCATTTTTACTCTTGACTAAATCTCCAATTAATGATTCTGTTTGAGTTTCCGATAGCTGGCCTATTTCTACCTCAGAGATGATTTCTTTAGTCAGGGCGATCGCTTCTTCAAATGTTATATTTTCTGGTACTGATAATAAGGATTTCATAAGTTTTGGACAAATATTAAATATACTCCTTTGTATGATAATAAGGATGTTAGCTCTAATTTTGTAGTTATGGCCATAATTTCTTCTAAAAAACAATCTCCTCAACCAGAAAGGCCAGATGAAAACATTTTCTTCGCCTCCGAAAAAAAAACTTCATATAAGACCAAAAAATCACAATCTCAATCTGAATCAGCGGAATTAGATGCTTTATTGGCAGTAGAGGCAACTACTGAGGAAAAAGGTAGTAATCAAAATGAAGAAAAAATCCGACCTCAAAGGTTAGATGAATATATTGGGCAGAAAGACCTGAAAGAAGTATTGAATATTGCGATTTCGGCAGCTAAATCTAGAAAGGAATCTCTAGACCATTTACTTTTGTATGGTCCTCCGGGATTGGGCAAAACTACTATGTCTCTAATATTGGCAGCAGAAATGGAAGTTAATTGTAAAATTACTACTGCACCTGCTATTGAAAAACCTAGAGATATAGTTGGTTTGCTAGTAGGTTTACAAAAAGGGGATATTTTGTTTATAGATGAAATTCATCGCCTTTCTAAAATGACAGAAGAAATTCTATATCCGGCGATGGAAGATTTTCGACTCGATATTACAGTCGGGCAAGGTAAAACTTCTAAGACTAGGAGCATTCCTCTCAAACCTTTTACTTTGGTAGGAGCAACTACTAGAGTTGGTTCTTTGACTTCTCCTCTACGCGATCGCTTCGGAATTATTCAGAGGTTACGGTTTTATGAGGTTGATGAACTGAGTTTAATTATTATCCGAGCAGCAAAACTTTTAAATACGGATATTACGGAGGATGGTGCTGAGGAGGTTGCCCGTCGTTCCCGTGGTACGCCTCGAATTGCTAATCGTTTACTGCGGAGGGTGAGAGATTATTCGGAAGTGAAAAAGTTGACTCCGATAAATGCTGAGGTTGCAGGTGAAGCTTTAGAGTTGTTTAATGTTGACCCTCTGGGTTTGGATTGGACGGACCGTAATTTATTGAGGACGATGATTGAGAATTATAATGGGGGACCTGCTGGTTTGGAGACTATGGCGGCAGCGACGGGGGAGGATGCTCAAACTATTGAGGAGGTTTATGAGCCATATTTGATGCAGATTGGGTTTATGCAGCGTACTCCTCGTGGTCGGGTTGTGACTTCTGCCGGTTGGAGGCATTTGGGTTTTAGTCCGCCTGATGAGCAGTTAAGTTTGAAGTTGTAGAGAATATAGATATATATATATTTATCATCCAGCATTACTATCAACTTTTTCTGGAAAAGCTAATTAAACAATCTTTGACTAAAACTCAATTCCAAACTTTAAAAATTTAGGCAAGGTTAATTACAGTCGAGAAAACTGTAAAGTTAGAAAGGTTGGCATCTTGTTTTTCTTTACCCATTAAATATGAGAGTCGTCGAAACCATATTCAAAGATTTTTAACATCCTGCATCTTTGAGTCTTCCCTTGTTTTGGTTTCCCAATTTCTTTGGTAATAGACAATGCAAGTATTTAGGAATTTTCTTTGGCAAAGCAATACCAGAAATATCTTCATTTTGTGAGAGCTTCCCATAAATATAATATGTTTGTTTTTCCCATCGTCGAATCTTTCCATCTATCTCTGCTCAGTGGAAAACCAATAACATTGTCATTTTGTGAAGCTCCTAAAAAAATTCAGCGGGTCAAAGGATTTTCGGCTCCATCCTGACAATTTTTGTGATATCATAAAAGTTATCAGGGGTAACTTGCCTATACGCATGACTATTTATTCAACCAAATTTCTTTGGTAATAGACAATGCAAGTATTTAGGAATTTTCTTTGACAAAGCAATGCCAGAAATATCTTCATTTTGTGAGAGCTTCCCATAAATATAATATGTTTGTTTTTCCCATCGTCGAATCTTTCCATCTATCTCTGCTCAGTGGAAAACCAATAACATTGTCATTTTGTGAAGCTCCTAAAAAAATTCAGCGGGTCAAAGGATTTTCGGTTCCATCCTCACAATTTTTGTGATATCATAAAAGTTATCAGGGGTAACTTGCCTATACGCATGACTATTTATTCAACCAAATTTCTTTGGTAATAGACAATGCAAGTATTTAGGAATTTTCTTTGGCAAAGCAATGCCAGAAATATCTTCATTTTGTGAGAGCTTCCCATAAATATAATATGTTTGTTTTTCCCATCGTCGAATCTTTCCATCTATAGCTGCTCAGTGGAAAATCAATAACATTGTCATTTTGTGAAGCTCCTAAAAAATTTCAGCGGGTCAAAGGATTTTCGGTTCCATCCTCACAATTTTTGTGATATCATAAAAGTTATCAGGGGTAACTTGCCTATACGCATGACTATTTATTCAACTCAAAAGATTATTGCCTATTGGCGATCGCGCAAATATTCGAGCAAATATTGTAGAGTGGAAAACCAATAACATTGTCATTTTCTGAAGCTCCTGAAAAATTTTAGCGCGTCAAAGGATTTTCGGCTCCATCCTGACAATTTTTGTGATATCATAAAAGGTATATGGGTTAGCTCGCCCATACGCATGACTTTTTATTCAACTCAAAAATTCTTATTATCCCTAGGCGATCGCGCAAACATTGTAGAAAGGAAAATAAATATAAAAGATAACAAATAGGTTTTATAAATAAAAAGATTGTAAATCCTATCCTCAAAAGAAGACTTATTAAATCAAAAAAAATGTTTAAACATATCTATCATTTTCTTTTCCTTGATTTTCGCCAAACTACGAACTTTCAAAACTCAATAACCATCCCCTAATTTCATCAGATAATTTCTGCCTACTTCTAGTTTGAGGATTGATACAAACGTGCTTCGTATTAGCTCTCGCCACCCACTTTTCTCCCATCTCTTTTAAAAAGACTTGATAATAAATTTCAAACTCATCATCTCCCCAACTTTTAGGAATTAATTCAATAGTTAACTCATCGCCACAAAACATCGGACGACGAAAATCAACATCAGCATGAATAATTGGAATAGCAACTTCTTGATTAGTAAAAAAAACCTTCAAATTAATACCAAATTCTATTAAAGATTTCTCATAAGCTTCATGGCAAATTGCTAAAACATTAGCAAAATAAACCACACCCGCAGCATCAGTATCTTGAAAATGAACTATTCTTTTATAGTAAAAAGACATTGATAAAAATAAATCGAATAGTGAAGATAGATAATATATTGAAGAATACGAAATAGGGGTTTGCTTCTCCTTTGCATTACATAGGATTTACAGCAGTTTTATAGTTGATGAGGTACAAAGTTTTATTGCTCTAGGGAAGAGGGAAAAGGGAAAAGGGAAAAGGGAACAGGAAATAGGAAATAGGAAATATAAGAATAGTCCTATAAGTGTACCTCACTATCCTCATGCATTGCTGTAAAACTCAGAAACAGTAATACCAAATCCGGCGATTAAAGGATACTTTTATCCTATCCTCAAATCTTAATCTAGGCAAATACTTTGAAATTTTTTCATCTCTTATTGATCAATTTGACTTAATATAAAATGTCTAAATTTTAGCCAAAACTTTTATGGAAAAATCAGGAATTACTAAAACTTAATTTAGCATTTTTAATTGCGTATTAATCAAATTATTTTTTTAAAGTAAAGCAGGAGAAAAAAGGCAATAAGCATGAGAGACTTCAACCCATTATGACCTAGTGAATTATAATTACAGGTTTGTTCTTTCTTATTACCTATTAAACAATAAATAGCCTTTCAAACTTCCCTTTTCCAGGATATAAAAAAAGAAATTTCATATTTGAAGCCACCAGTTTCAGGGGTCGGTACTGATAACTGATAACTGATAACTGATAACTGAAATTAACCTTTATTTTTAATCATTATTACATCAATAATCTTAGTAGCAACTGCTTCAGAAATTTCCAAAGCATTATACAATTCATTCAAAAGTTGTTCTTCCTCTTCAGCAAGGTCTCTATCTGCTAAAACTAAGTCTGTACTAACAGCAAAAACTGTTTCCTTTAACTCTTGAGGAAGTTTAATAACTGCAGCATCAAACAAAGGCTTAATTTCCTTATTCTTAATCATACCTAAGAGACGATCTAACATTTCTCTCTTGCCTTCATCTGAATAATTACTAAACAGTTCCATGCGAGAGAAAATCTTACTAAAACCTTGTTTTTCACTATCAGTAATAATACCATCAGCAGCTACAGCAATTAAAGCGATCGCTGCAAAAGCTTCAGCAGGTTCTAACTTAATATCAGTAGCTTGTATTGTTGCTGTTCCTTGATCAAAAAGACCCATTTTAGTTACCTCATTTTATCAGCATTTAGTCTTCAGCATTTAGCCTTCAGTCTTCAGCATTCAGCATTCAGCTATTGCTTTATTTATTCAGAATAAATCTTACTACAAAAGCTATCCCCCCTGACCTTAAAGTTTATATTCATTTAAACTTAGTTGTTAATATCAGTGCGAAAAAAGAATGATACAAAATAATGAATAATGAATAATTAATAATTAATAATTAAATAATTAAGGTTAACAGTTGCCCCTTTCAAGAGGGAGAAAAGAAATTTTTTTCCTTCTTGGTCAATCCTCTCCCTTTTCAGGAGAGGTAATTATTAATTGTTGAACTCTCCTCAACCTTCCGGTTTATAGAAACCAGGGATTTAAACCCAACAATAAGAATGGCCATTCGCCCCTACAAGCTGTTAGCTGTTTGCATAGCATTCTGTAACGGAAATGCTAAAAGCTAATAGCTAGTTAATTATCAATTATCAATTATCCATTATCCATTATCCATTATTAATTGTTCATTAGCTTTGAGAAAATCAATAAATTGTCGTGCCGTTCGCCCAGAACGACCATTATTTCTAGTTGCCCATTGTAATGCTTGATAGTCTAAATCTTTAGGATTTAGATTGATTTTTTCTTGCTTTGCCAGATGTCTGACAATTGTTAAATAAGTATCTTGGTTAGCAGGTTCAAAAGTTAAAGTTAAACCAAAGCGATCGCTAAAAGAAAGCTTTTCTTGAACTGTATCCCAATTATGAATTTCATCACTATCTTTTGGGCGAGGGCGATCGTTAAAGAATTCTCTTATTAAATGCCTTCTATTTGATGTAGCATAGACTACCACATTTGCTGGTCTGGCAGTTAAATTACCTTCTAAAACAACTTTTAAAGCTTTAAAGGTATCATCATCTTCTTCAAAGGAAAGGTCATCAACAAAGATAATAAATTTTTGTGGAACATTCCGTAATTTTTCAATAATTAATGGTAAATCTTTTAAATCTGATTTAGCTACTTCAACTAAACGGAGATTGCGTTGACTATACTCATTTAATAAACCTTTTACTAAGGAAGATTTCCCCGAACCACGACTACCATAAAGTAAAACATTAAGTGCTGGATATCCTGCTAGGAGAAATTCTGTATTTTTAATTAAAGTATCTCGTTGAAATTCATATCCTACTAATTCTTTTAATTTAACTGGATCGGGATAGGTAATAGTTAATAGTTCACCATTACGCCATTCAAAAGCAATTGATTCAGCAAATAAACCCGTACCAAAATGACGATAATGAGTAGCTAAAATCTCAATAGCATCCGACCAATTTTGTAAATTTCTTAACTGTTCATAAATAGGTTCTTTTCTTTCTGATTCTAATTCCCAAGCAACGGGAGTGTAGTTTAATTTACCTATTGTGTCTACCCAGCTACTAATTTTGTAACCACTTAGCTGATAAAGGTTTTGTAAGATTCGTAAATCATGTTTTGCTGCTGCAATTAAATTTGGAGATAGGGTATTAATATCTATTTTTTGAACTTGTTGACTAAAAGGATTATCATCCTGAAGAATCTGAGAAATTAGATATTCTTGCCAGGAAATATTTTGACTAGCAATAGTTCTAAACCAGTTGCCATAAGCTAGAAGGTATTCTATTTCAGTTCTATCATTTTTAGACAAAGATTGTAATAGCTGAATAAAAGCTTCACCTACTGTTTTTTTTAAAACAGATTGATATAACAATAGAGACGCTATTTGCTGTTGTATTTTTTGAATAAAATTGATAGTTTGAGAATCTAAAGAAGACATAATTGATAATGAATAATTAATAATTAATAATTAAAACCATCTCTAATTATTGCTCTGCTGAATAAATATAAAAGTCTTTACAGAGAAAGCTTATCGCCTTTTTCTGGATTGAAAAAGTATAAGGTTTTCGTTCTAGGGAGCTTAAAAAGTTAGAATGAAAGGGTTGACTATCGCAGAAAAATCACGAATTAAATTCTTCCTTCTTTACTCCTCTAAATTTCTTACTCCTCAAGTCTCCTGACTCCTACCCTCACCCATGCATACTTTTTCAGCAAACCCTAATTATTGCTCTGCTGAATAAATATAAAAGTCTTTATAGAGAAAGCTTATAGCCTTTTTCGGAATTGAAAAAGTGCAACAATTCCTGCTAAAACTACCAAAAATTTAGGATTTTAGGGAGACCAAGGGTAGAAAAATCAAGGAAAAATTATTCCTCCTACTTTACTCTGTCTTCCCACCCTCCCCACACTTCCCACACTCTGCTTTTTTCAGCAGACCCTAATTAGGGTTTAATGATTAAATATAAAAGCATTAAAAAATATAGAATTGCTATATCTCTAATTATCCATTACCCATTAGTAACTTAGTAACTTTATAAAAAATTTTACTCTCTGTATTTATAAATAACTATTTTTTTACATTTATTTAAGATACAACTTAAGAACGAGAAATCTTCCCAAAAATGTGATTGAATAGTTGAAAATTTCAGCTTTAATCATAAGTTAAGAATTATTGAATCTTAAATTAGGCAATATTAATTTTTAATAAGTTGGCTAGCTATTTGTGCAAGTAAGTTGTATAAATTACTTGATCAATTAGTTTTAGTTTTGGGAATTTAATAATAATGACTATAAATATCGGCATAATAGCAGCGATCGCCTATGGTATATTAGCGATTGTTGGGGGCATTATTGGATATACAAAAGTAGGCAGCAAAATATCTTTAATATCTGGTAGTATTAGCGGTTTACTACTAATTATTAGTGGAATTATTCAGCTAATGGGAATAAACTGGGGTTTAATATTTTCTATAGTTATTAGCACTATTTTAGTAATTACATTCATTATCCGCTTAATTAAAACTCGTAAAATGATGCCTGCGGGATTAATGATTTTAACTGGTATTGTTGCTGTAGCAGTTATGGTATATCAAATTAGTCTGAATAATTCAGTCACAATTTAATCAGTTATCAGTTATCAGTTATCAGTTATCAGTGATGTAAGTAACACTTGCTTTGGAGTGTTTAAGAAACCGGGTTTATGGAAGGTAGATATTAGTATGGCGAACTCTTTAATAAACCCGGTTTCTCTGCTTTTTTAGCTGAAAAACTTGCACTTTATTTTCGTTATAAAAAGTGCCAGCTTTTAGGTAACTCAGATTCAAAAAGTTAGGATTTTGACCAGACAAGGGCAAAGAAATTAAGGAGCAGCTATTCCGATTCCCATAAGACTCCTGACTCCTACCCTCACCCATAAAACTTTTTCAGCAAACCCTAATAATGAATAATTAATTATTAATTATTAATTATTAATTATTAATTATTCATTATTTACTTGTGGCATTACCGGATTAATCAAACCATTAGCCGTACCAAAAAGATTAATTGGACTCTTACCATCAGTAATCAAAACACTCTGAAGACCAAGCCCCTCCAACAACCTCGCCTGCATTTCTGGGCCAGCTTGAGCGATCGCCCGAATAGTCTCAGCCCCCAAAGCCTCCACTTTTTGCTGAAACTCAGTACCAGTAATTTCAGCCATTTGCCTTGCCTTCTCAATCTCCAAACTATTCAATGCCCGCTGATGAGCCAACTCAGCCTCCTGACGCGCCCTCAACTGAGCCATTTCCGCCTCATGGCGAATCCGTACCGCCTCAACTTCCTGCTCTGCCAAATTCACCGCCAACTGGCCTTGAATCTGAGCAGCTTCCGCCTTTGCCCTAGCCTCAGCACTAGCCACACCCGTCGCCTGAATAGCAGCATTTTCCGCCTCCAACTCCAATAATTGTTTCCGCTCTACCTCCGAAGCACCCCTATCTACAATTATCTGTCGCTCCAACCTCGCCTTAGCCTCCTGTTCAATTCTTTCAGCATCTCGACGAGCAGCAGCTTCCTGAGCATCAGTTGTAATTTGAATTGCCAGTTGTACCGACTTCTGTAAACTCTTCAACGTCTCCTCATCAACCGGCTCCACTGACTGAATATCAATATTAGTCACCACCAAATTATTTACTCTAAATCTAAACTCATCCCTAATCCTCCCTTCCTCATCCAAACCAAACACAGCCTCCCGAATAATGCGAGCCGAGTTACGGTGAAACTCATCAAACTTTTGCCCTGCCACTGCACCCCGGACGCGAGAAGCGATCGCCTTACAAGCATCCCCCACAAAATCAGGCACTTGGAATAATCTTGCTGCTGCCTGGGGATTATCTGTGTCCACATCAAAATACCAATTATAAGACAACTGTAACTGTAACCTGGCATGGTCTGAAGTTTCCACAGTAAAAAGATCCGTCATAAAATCAGGCCCCAAAAACAAAGCCAAAGACTTGATCATATTTGCTTTCTTAGGTCTGCCCCCAGACAAGCTCAACACTGTAAAAGCTTCATCCGGCCCTAACATCACCAAATCAGGCCCAAAAACTGTTCTAGCAGTGCGATTTTTGTAATCGTGGATTTGAACTACAGCATTTTGCGGTACATGAAAAACTACTGCCTGGGTGCGGTCTCGTTGCGGTGGCGCTGGGGGTGTCGAAGCTGCTCGTCGCTGACGCAAAAGACCACGATCGGCTATCGGGTCTATTTTTTGCTCTAAAAATTGCTCTACAACCTCTGGCAATTCTTTTTCCCAGAGTTCCTCATAAGGAGCTAACATATAAGCTTGAGGCCCGCTGACTAATTTCAATTCCCCAGTTTGAACGTCTCGTACATATATACCTTCATTTGTGTCTAGGGGAATAGCCTGACGTCTGGCCAATACTTCTACTTCTACCGGGGGAATATAATCTCTTGGCCCGGCAATCATCCATAAATCTCCTGGTTGCCTAGTAATTAGGTTTGCTCCTGTTCCCTCAGTGAAAGTTTCCTCAGCTTTGAGTAGGAGTGCTTCTTGTTCTCCCAAGACGTAGACTTTTCTAATTCCTGTTTCAAAGTCTTGATCTTCCTCTAAGTCTAACTCTGAGTCTGACTCTAACTCTAAGGAGGCATAGGAATATGCTGGTTCAAATTTAGGACGTTCTACAAAAAAGGATGTTTTACCCTGACGTACTTCCTTCGTACCCGACTGCGGTTCACCAAAAGAGAATTCTGTTTCTAAATATTCACCAGGGTGTAGAAAAAATGATGTTCTACCCTGGCGTACTTCTTTGGTACCCCACTGTGGTTTACCATCGGTATCTATAGGATTAATAACTATGCACCATTCCCGATCGCTCAAAGTAGTAATTTTGACTTCTCCCACTACTTCTTCATAAACATCGGGAATATGAATTTCAGCATCTGCAAAGGTAACTAACCATTCATCTCCAGCTTTGCGTTGCTGACCAAAAATATCAGTAAAAGTACGTTTTGCTTTTAGGTGTAGTGCTTGGAGTTCTGTTAATACATAAGCATTAATAGTATCGACTATCTCTTCATCTACTCCTGGTAAATAAGCACCCTCTTCCCTAACCAACCATTCTTCCCCCGCTCTCCGTCTGTCACCTTGACGATCTATACAATTTTGTCGTGCCAGGAGTCGTAGCGCTTGGTTAGGCTTAATTATTTTAGCAATAACTGTGGCTATAACTTGAACTTCTACCCTTGGGGTGTAAGTTCCCGGTCCCTCAAATAACCATTCATCCCCTGTAATACGAGTGACAGTTTGAGATTCTCCAGCAATAGTGACTGTATCGGTAAAATCTCTAATAGCTATGAGACGTAGAGCTTGATTTGTCCCAACTACCTGTAGTTCAGTTACATTTTTTTCCAGTATTTCTCCTGGATATAAAGGGAAAGGATCTTGAGCAAAACGAATTTCGCGATCGCCATATCTCAGTCTAATTTGACCATACTCATCGACCAGAAGTTGATTATCACTATCCTTTAATACAGGATTAGTCACTATACAGTAATGACGAGGTGGAATAATAATAGTCTGTCTTTGTTGTAAAACCAACCTTTCCGCATCTCCTAGAGTAATAGTTTGCGGACCTATTTCTAGTCTGGTGACACCAGTATTATTGTCAAGAACATGAATATACTGTTGTGGCTTCAGACGAATTACACCATTGTTATCTATTTTAAGTGGATATTCTTTGGTACTTTCTGTTTTACTCATAACTTAATCCTACATTCTGCACTTCAAAGTGTAGCATAGGGTTTGCTGAAAAAGTCTTATGAGTAAGGGTAGGAGTCAGGAGACAGGAGACAGGAGACAGGAGGAGTAAGGAATTTAGAGAAGGCAGAAGGCAGAATTATCCCTTGATTTTTCGGCTCTTGTCAACCCAAAATCCTATATAAAAATGCTGATTTACTTAAGTAAAATTTTCCTGAAAAGTTAGATTTTTCGTTTTTATCTTTAACAATATTTGGGCTTTTCAGCAAAAATATTATTAGTGGGATGGATTCAGGAAGAATTCTAACTCCTACCACCTCTAAACTTTCATTTCTCCTGACTACTAACTACTGACTACTGCAAAGAGCAAAAATACTTTTTCAGCAAACCCTAATTAGGAGTCATTCCTCAGAATATAAAAGGATTTTGGTTGAGCTTAAATCTTCTTAAATTCTATCAAAATCATTCCTAATTTATAGTATTTTTCTGATAATTCTCTCCTTGAGAATCGTAAATAAATCATATTTACACAGTATAAATATTTACTAAATAATCAATCTTTAATATATAAACATTTAGCTATTAGTATTTAGCATTTCCTGTGGAATACTGGGCAAACATATTTCACTTTTTAGAGACTAATTCCTTCTTTTATTTATTAATAAATTAATAATTCAAAGCTAATAACTCAAAGCTGTTAACGTTTGCGTAGCATTCCGAAGGAAAGTTCCGACCTAGGAGGCTAGCTGATAACTGACGGCTGAATGCTTACCTTTATATTACTTTTAATACTACCAGTTGACGTGCGGAATATAAGTTTAATAGTTTTGTAAATAGGAATCTTAATTATTAGACCTCTCCGGAAAAGAGGGAGTAGGGAGTAGGAGAAAATAATTGATTTTATTTTTGATTATCGGAGATGTCTATTAAGGCATAATCCATTATTCATCATCAACCATCAATTATCAATTATCAATTATTATATTAATTATTAATTACTATTAGGGAGTAGGGAGTAGGGAGTAGGGGGAAATAATTGATTATTTCTGTACGATAATTGATTTTATTTTTGATTATCGGAGATATCTATTAAGACATAATCCATTATTAATCATCAATCATCAATTATCCATTATCCATTATCCATTATTATTTCTGCCAAAGTTTAACAGTTCTATCTTTACTTCCACTAGCAATACTATTACCATCAGGACTAAAACTAACTGTATAAATTTCATCTGTATGTCCGGTTAAAGTATTCAGCAATTCTCCTGTTTCTAAATCCCATATCTTAATACTTTTATCCTTACTACCACTAGCAATATACCGACCATCTCGACTAATATCAATAGATACAACTTCAGCAGTATGACCAGACAAAGTTTTAATTAACTTTCCTGTTTTTAAATCCCAAATTTTAACCGTTTTATCATAACTACCACTAACTATTTTTTCACCATTTGGAGTAATCTTAATAGACCTAATAACTCCTTCATGTCCAGTTAATGTATTAAGTAATTCTCCCGTATCCAAATCTTCAATTTTGATAGTTTTATCTGCACTACCACTAACCAACTTTCTACCATCAGAACTAATATCAATAGAAAAAACTGCATCTGAGTGATCGGGGAAATTAAAAACTAAGAAACCCGTTTTTAAATCCCAAACTTTTACCGTTTTATCTCCACTAGAACTAGCAATTATTTCATTATCAGGACTCATAACAACTGACCAAATAGGAGCTCTATGTTCAAAAACCCGAAATGGTTCTCCTGTTGCCAAATTCCAGACAATTACTCTCCAATCATAAGTACCTGCAACTAATTGAGTAGCATCGCTATTAAAAGCAACTGACCAAATTGGAGAATCATCCCCAGGAAATGTGTTAATAACTTTTCCTGTAGGTATTTCTAAAATTTTTACTGTTGTATCTCTACTACCAGTAGCTAACATTTTTCCATCAGGACTAAATACAACACTACCGACTGCAGCTGAATATTGAGATAAATTTTCTACTTGATAATTCTGCCAATTTTTACCTTGTTGACATTTTTGTAAAATATCCTGAGCTTCAGCAAAAATATTAGATTTTTCACTAATTAGAGTTGTTTTACTGATGCAATTTTCATAATTTCGCTCTGCATATAATTTTCTAAATGAATTTAATTGTGCCGTTTCCTTTTGTTCCTTTTCTAATGCTTGCTGTTGCTGTACTTTATTATAATTCTGAAATTTAATATATCTATCAATAGCAAATATTACTGCAATGACAATAGCGATTAATCCTAAAATTAACCACCAGTTAATAGATAATTTTTGAGAGTTATCGCTCCATATTTTTTTTAATTTTATAAGTAAAGATTTAGGCAATACTCTGTCTTCTATTAATTTTATATCTTCTTGAGTCAGTCGTAAAACTTGTTGTAGACGTTCTAACTCTTCACGAGTTTCATCACTAAAAGGATATTGTTTTTGTATTTCATCTAGTAATGCTTGTTCATATTTTCTGCCTTTCTCCTGATATTTACGGTAAGGATTTAATATCTTATCCTCAATTATTTCCGTATCTTCTTTTGAGATTTCAAAACTTTCTCGTAGTTCATCTAAAATTTTTCTCCCTGTAACAGAAATATCTCCTCGTCGATAGCTAGCTTGACGAACAACCTCTTCCCGATAAATTTCCTTTTTATCTATAATTTGACTTGATTTATTGCTAATTTCTTTTAAATCCGCAATAACTTCTCCTGTTGACTGATAACGTTCGTGATAATCATAGCGCACCATCTTATCTAAAATATCCGCTAGAGCTGTAGAACAATTTGTTTTGTCTCGCCAAAATATTTCTCTTTTGTTACCATTTTCGTTATCTTTTAGTTTAGATAATTCACTACTAGGTAATCCCGTAATCCCCTGAATTCCCATCATTCCTAAAGCATAAATATCACTATTGAATTGTGGGTTATATTCAAATTGTTCAATTGGCATATATTCCATCGTGCCAATCCTTGCTGTTTTATTTTGTTGAGCAATATTAATTTCTTTAACAGCGCCAAAATCAATTAAAACTAATTTATGATCTGATTTTCTTCTAATTAAATTAGTAGGTTTAATATCTCGATGAATTACATTATTTCCATGTACAAACTCTAAAATTTCTAATACTTCTATGAGAATTCTAATTACTTGTATTTCAGATAGAGCTTTACCAGGCAATATTTCATTATCTAAAGATTGACCAGGAATAAAAGATTGAACTAAATAAAATTCTTGATTTTCTTCAAAGTAAGCAAGGAGTTTAGGAATTTGATTGTGTTCAGATAGCTTTTCTAGTGTTTTTGCTTCTTGTTCAAATCTACGGCGAATGATTTCTAGAAATCTTTGATCGTAAGTATTTGGCTGTAAATGCTTAACAAAACATTGTGCTTCTCCAGGACGACGAATATCTTGGGCTATATAAGTATGGCCAAATTCTCCTGATTCAATAATTTTAATAATTTGATAGCGTCCATCTAAAATATTTTCAATCATCATAGTAGAGCCTTTTTTTATTGATAAAACCTCGTTCTTAAGGACAGGGTTTTAATTAAGTAGTTGGGTATAAATAAGTTGACAGCCTTAAGTTAGGTATAAGGTACGAAATTTGAGTATGAACTGTTCCCTATTTCCGTATCTCTGCCAATTTTCTAATTAATTTTAGCAACCCATCTTATGGCATCAAACAATTTACTCACCTTTGACATCTAAGATTATAAAAATAGCAAAAAATTAAGACAAAAAAAGTTAGTAGTGCCCCTACGTGGCAGTTAAAAATTAAAAATTCAAAGTATTGATTGGTAAAGCTTTGAATATTTTGTCATTGCTGAATTATTTTAGCAAAACTACAGTATATATATTTTTTCAAAATTATTTTCTCAAATCAAATAGTTTTAAAGCTTAATATTGCTCTATGAATAGGCAAAAAGTAAAACCGTTAAAGTTTCTTTAATTAATATCTCGCCAGATGAAAGGTTTTAGGTAAGCATTCAGCAGTTAGTTATTAGCCAGAACTTACTTAAATAGTTGATATTCGTTAAGGCCATTAGGTAGTAGATGTTATGGAAAATACTAATAAACTATTCATTTTTTCCTAACCCTGATTTCCTATTGCTATTTATCCAGCATTTCACAGAAAAAGCTAATTGCTAATAGTTTAATTATTACGGTTTTAAATTTATATCAATTGAGTAAAAATAATCTTAAGTAACAAAATTTCCTGATTTAAATACTGAAAGTTAGAAATTTAAGAATAACCCTTAATAATTAATTCTGGGGAATATATTATTTGGTGAACATAAATTTATTCTAGTAAAAAGTGTAATGTAGAAGACTAAATTGATTTAGGCCACCAAACACAAAAGCCAAATTTCATTAGTGCTATCATAGATAGAAAGATAGCTAAAATCAGGTATAGGGAGTTAAGTGAATGAGTAACGAAATAATAGCAATCAACAGACCTGTTAGACCAAAACAGCCAATTGAAGATAATTCTGCTAAGGAGAAAGTGTGTGAAAAAACTGAATCCAAACAAGAAAAACCTACTCCAGTAAAAAACCCTTCATTAAGAACAGAAGGTACAAATCAACCGTATAAACCACAAAGACCTAGAAAACCAAATAAACCAAAATTAAAAGAATCTATTCAACAAGCAACTAATGCTAATGGAAAAGTGTTTAGTTCGGGAGATAAAATTTTAGTATCGGCACCCTGGAGTAGTTTGGTAGAAGCTGAAATTACGGGTTTTTATAAAAGTCCTGAAGGTTCAATCTGGGCAATTTTTCTTCCTCAAAAATCTTTACCTAACTGGAAATGGGAAAAAGGTTGTATCCGGGCGGAATTATTAAAATAACTATAATTAAGCCAATATAGTAGTATTAAATTCAGGATTTTTAGCATCTACAAATCACAACAAATATTTGAAAATTATTGTTGAGTTTTTTCTGGATGTATAATTGGGAGGGCAGTTATTTCAGTTATCAGTTATCAGTAACTTGTGTAATAGGGAGGTTTGAAACTTTATTTATTGGTCGAAATTAACTGGTATCAGACTGAACTATCCCTCCCAAAATCAGTGATGAGTAAATTTTGCTGAAGTAGTAGTGTTCATACTTTACTTATTGGTCAAAATTAACTGGTAGATTAATGGGGTAATTGTCAGAATTTTTGAGTTATTTAATCATCTCTACATTAGCTATAAATAAGGATAAAATTAATATTTATTTATGCCTTTGTTTTAGCAGAGTAATTTTGAATAGTCAATATAATATATGGGGAGAGATTTCAGGCGATCGCTCCTTTCTTGAGATTTATATAACTTATAACTTATAAATAATTTTATAGATAACTTCAATTTGTATCACTCATAATTTTGATCGAGGAATCATATTTTAGTTTTGTATAAAATATCCTCAAAAAAAGGAGAGAGCTAACAAAAGCCAAATTTTGAGACTATCTATATATTTGGAATTTTTTTACTATAGTTCAAATTAAATTTGATAAATTTTACAAGTCATATAATTTTTTAAACCAGTTAATAAATATTTGAGCTTGGGGATGTTTTGGATTTAATATTTTTTCCATCACAGCATTATGTAATTGACGACCAGGAGGATTTTGCCAAGCTAACCATGTATGAATATTAGCTTTATCACTATGATTTTCTATAAATGGCGCACCTTGATTTTTAGCTTCCATAACAACTGTTTGTGCATAATTCCAAATAGGTTCATTTTCGTCAGGAATCATATAAGTTAGAAATGTTTCTAGCATCCCACGCATTTTATTATCTGGCATCATCCACACTCCAAATTTAACACCAGAATTAGTGTTATGAATTAGACCTGTTTCTGGTAAATTTTCAGGAAAATCAGGAATACTTATTCAATAATTAATAATTAACAATTAATAATTAATAATTAATAATTACCTTTTCTTTTTAATAAAAGGATTGGTTAAAAATAATTTTTTTGTTTTTTCTCCTTGAAAGCAAAGGTTTTCAACCTTAATTTTTAAGCAAACAAACATTCCTAATAGTTTGCCATGTATTTTCTGGTTCATTAAATGAATGAAGCCATAATTTAGTTGAACTTCTACCATTTTTAACCAAAGAATTTAAGCATAATAATGATAACCTTGACTTGTAAACTAAAGGTAATGTAGCTGATAGCTGAGTGCTGAATGCTTACCGAAAAATTTTGGTTTAAAGCCTCCCCTTTTCAGGGGATAATAAATAAAAATTTTCATAATTAGTCAATCCTCTTCTTTTCAAGGAGAGGTAATTATTAATTATTCATTATTCATTATTAATTATTAATTGTTGAAGCTTCTTCTTTATTTTCACCCCAAGGAACTCCATTCGCTTCTATCAAATATGGAATAACTCTTTTATCCTCAGCACCCTCTACCAAGAGCTTATTTTTAGGAGGTAATTTTCTTCCTTTTTTTGCCATTACTATCGCACCTCTATGTCACGTTTTGCAGCAATAACAATTTCTGGTTCTGTGAAAACTACAGAACTATTTTTATCAGCTTCTATTCTGTGAATTTTAATTTCTTCACTTTCTAAACCTTCACTTTTAATCACATCCGCAAGACTACTCCAACAATCACTATTATGAGTCGTAGCAAATACTTGAACATCTAATTTTTTCGCTGTTTTCCAAATAAGTTTCCACATATCAGACATTGTAGAAAAATGTAAACCAGTATCAATTTCATCTACAAGTAATACTCCACCTTGAGCAGAAACCAGAGCGATCGCTAATGCTAAAATTCGCCATATTCCTTCTCCCATACTGCCAATAGGTATGGGTTGTTTTTGGTCAGAAACTTTTACTCTAAATCCACCTCTTGCTCCTACAATTTCATTATTAGAATCGTATTTTTCAGGACCAATTGAAGCAATACGTTCAATTTTAGGTTCAATAATTTGCAGTGCTTCTAGAGTCAAATTTTCCTCTGGTGTTAATACAATTTCATCAAATAGTTTACTAATTTCTCTAATATTCAGAGACAATGGTGCAATAAATTGGGATTTTACAATTGATTTAGCAACTCTTGTATTTAATTTTGTCGCCAATATAGCCCAATTTGAGTCTCCCAGATATACACCTCCATAATCTGATAAATTTCGTTTTATTTTTACTGGTTGATTCTGCCAATCAAGTATAAAAACAAGTTTTTTTGATGATTCTAACTCATCTCTAAATTCTTCTGAATTATCTGATATATCTTGCTCGGAATTATTAGGATACTCTGTTTGTATTGAAGCAATGAACTTTTCCTGTTCTTTTCCATTATTTCCTACTATAGAAAATTCGCTTCCTAATGAAATTTCACGCCCATAGAAAAGGTGACGAATATCCAGTTGGCGATCGCCTTCCGTAAAATATTCTCCTCTATCTAATATCATTTTATGAAATTTGCCTGGTTGATGAAAGGAATATAAAAGTTGAATTGCTTCTAAAATTGAAGTTTTCCCACTATTATTCATTCCAACTAATAAATTAACTCTGCTAAGTTGTTGAAGTTCAAAAGATTGGAAGCAACGAAAATTATTTATAGTTAACGATTTCAACATATTTATTTCCTGTTCATATCTATTTGAAAATATTAAAATTAATTTTAATATAGAATCCGGTTTAAGAGTCGTCCGCAGCGACAAAGCGAAAGCAATTTTTTCCCAAGAGCAATAGCAGAAATATTTTCATTTTCTGAAGCTCCCGGAAATAGAGATTGTTCCCTCATCAAATTTTTCCCTTCCTGCTCAATCAAAAAATCACGAACATTTTCATTGTCTGAAGCTCCCAAAAATTTCGGGGGGTCAAAAGATTTCCCGTTGCTTCCTCACAACTTTTGTGATATTCTAAAGATTAGATGGGCTCGTTCGCCCCTACGCATGACTTTTTATTCAACCAAATTGACCGCTCAACAAAACCTTTTCAATATCCAAGAATTTTCCCAAGAGCAATAGCAGAAATATTTTCATTTTCTGAAGCTCTCGGAAATAGAGATTGTTCCCTCATCAAATCTTTCCCTTCCTGCTCAATCAAAAATCACGAACATTTTCATTGTCTGAAGCTCCCAAAAATTTCGGGGGGTCAAAAGATTTCCCGTTGCTTCCTCACAACTTTTGTGATATTCTAAAGATTAGATGGGGTTGTTCGCCCCTACGCATGACTTTTTATTCAACCCAATTAACCGTTCAAAAAAAACTTTTCCATATTCAGGAATTTTCCCAAGAGCAATAGGAGAAATATTTTCGGCGGTGGTGCTCAGGAATGGTAGAGAGAGTGTGGGAGGTGTGGGAGGTGTGGGAGGTGTGGGAAGTTGGTTCGTGTGGGAAGTTGGTTCGTGTGGGAAGAAATTACAAAACTTATGTATCTTCGCCATTCCTCAGCAGGACTACCATATTTTCATTTTCCGAAGCTCTCGAAAATAGGGATTTTACCTCATCTTCCTAGTACAGGATGGCAGAAATAACTGACCAGTTACAAAATCCTAAAACCCTTACTAACCAATAATGCATGAATTTTGAATTTTGAATTCCGCGTAGCGGCAAAAGTGCTATACGATAACTAATTAGCCGGATTTTAGGTGGTGGTGCTGAGGAATGGTAGAGAGAGTGTGGGAGGTGTGGGAGGTGTGGGAGGTGTGGGAAGTTGGTTCGTGTGGGAGGTGTGGGAGGTGTGGGAGGTGTGGGAAGTGTGGGAGGTGTGGGAGGTGTGGGAAGAAATTACAAAACTTATGTATCTTCGCCATTCCTCAGCAGGACTACCGGATTTTATATTATTTGTCTTCTTCAAAATATTGGCGAACCTATACCATTAATCATTTCAAGTATAAACATTTAGGCAAAGGTATTATTAAATACTTAGTACATAATTATTGCTTTAATTAAATATATCTGATGATTCACATAAAACCCCTGTAAAATATTAATTTCTGGAAATGGCTATTAATAAAAATCAAAAAATATCAAGCTTGAAATAATATAATATTTTATACTTGATATTTGACAATAGTACATTTTATATTTAATCTAAGTGGGGTGATTAAAAGAATAACCACAGGGCAAACGCATCTTATTTTGAAATTCTGACAGGGGAAGAATGTCAGACTTCTGAGTATTCATACTCGTTACTTCTCTAAAGCTTAACAGCAGGAGCTTACAGAATTTAGATGCGTTTGTCCTGAGAATAATCACCACCATCTGAATTAAAAATCACACAAACCAACCAATGAATTATGAATAATGTAAAAATTTCCAAAACAATGATTACAACCCATATCCTAGTTACCATGATTGGTCTGGTGGTGTATATATTACCGATAATATATACTCATGTAATCAAAAATAATACCTCTAAGTCCTCCGCAAATCTAAAGTCAACGGATATTCCGAACTTAACCGCAGCGGGGACAACTCAACCTCTCCAGAAGAATGCCCCATTCCTATAAACCGCTCTACCATCCGTGACTCTGCCTCCCGATGATTTACCGGAAACTGCCGATAAACTTTCCCATTGGGAGGACTCACATAATAACTACACCCACCAATACTTCGCCCTACTGCACTATCCACAATTTCAAACAGCAACGGACTATGAGATTCGATCGCTGGATGTAATAAACTCCCATATTTCCGCGCTCTATACCTTACCCCCCCTACATACTCACCTGTCACACCCGTAGAGTGCAAAGGTACCTGACGACCATTACACAAAACTAAATACCGCGAACCTACACTATCCTGATTGGGCGAATCTCCCATCGCACCTCGCAAGATTACTTGCAACCTTTCCATCGAATCATCCACATAACGCGCTGTTCCTCCACCAGTTGTTTCTTCTCCCAAAACGTGCCAAGGTTCAATTGCATAACGTAACTCCAACTGCAACCCATCCCGCATTATTTCCCCAACTGTCGGAAAACGAAATTCAAAAAACGGCGCAAACCAGTCAAATTCAAATCCAAAACCTGCCGACTGCAAATCTCTAATTACTTTTTGAAAATCCTCACCTATATAATGAGGCAGAAAAAAGCGATCGTGGAGCATTGTCCCCCAGCGAATCAAATCTCGTTGATAAGGTTGTTCCCAAAACCACGCCACCAAAGCCCGAATTAACAACATTTGTAATAAGCTCATTCTAGGGTGGGGAGGCATTGCAAATCCTCGAAACTCCAATAACCCAAACCGACGGCGTAGATTTTCCACTGGAAATAATTTATCAATACAAAATTCGGTGCGGTGAGTATTTCCCGTGACGTCCACCAATAAATTTCTCAACAAACGATCTATTAATTCGGGGGCAACTTCTTTTCCCGGTTGTAACTCCTGAAAAGCAATTTCCAAATCATACAAACTTTCATGTCGCGCCTCATCTATTCGGGGTGCTTGACTCGTCGGACCGACAAATAAACCAGAAAATAAATAAGACAAACTAGGATGATGTTGCCAATATGTAATTAGACTCCGCAATAAATCTGGTCGTCTTAATAGAGGACTTTCCGACAGATTCTTACCGCCAATAGTAATATGCGCTCCCCCACCGGTACTTATCCGACGACCATCTAACTGATATTTTTCAGTTCCCAACCGACACAAACGCGCCTCTTCATATAAACTTGTAGTAATCTCGACCAACTCATGCCAATTTTCTGCGGGATGAATATTTACTTCTATTACCCCTGGGTCTGGAGTAATTTGAAATCCATCTATTCCCTCATTCCCAGGAGGTGTGTAACCTTCAACTATGACGGGAATTTTTAGTTGCTTTGCCGTATTTTCAATCGTCGCAATTAAATCTAAATAACTTCTAGCAGAAGTCATGGGTGGGATAAATATATGTATTTTTCCAAGTCGCGCTTCTGTGGTTAAAGCTACCCGAATAGAATTTTCAGGAGCTTCTAAGAATGTAGGACTTGGAGTTGTGGGGGGGTGGTTAATATCGACGGTTGCTTCAGGTTCCAAATTTTCTGCCCAAGAAATGGAACTAAGTGGCAAACGAAACCCCAAGGGTGAGTCCCCAGGGATCAAGTGAAATTTACTTTCGGGTAATTGCCAATGACAACTACTCCAGTGCAAATTTTCATTTTTCAAGACTGACAAAATCGGCAAAACATAACCCGCAGGTGTTTCAGTTTCCTGTTCATAAGCAGGAATGATGCAACTTGAATTAACGCCCAGATGTTGCGCTAAACTCTGGATAAAAATTTCTGCTTCCTTCCGAGCATGACCATAATCTTTATTGTCTTGTGCCATGAGAGAGCGATCGCTCCAAATAGGAACTCCATCTTGACGCCAATAACATCCTAGTGCCCACCTTGGCAAAGCTTCACCCGGATACCATTTACCCAAACCATAATGTAATAATCCTCCATTCTTAGCAAATCTTTTTTCCAGACGGTTTAACAACTGTCCCGCAAGTCGGCGTTTTTCATCTCCCAAAGCTTCCACTCGCCATTGTGGAGATTCAAAATTATCAATAGAAATAAAGGTAGGTTCTCCTCCCATCGTTAACCCTAAACTAAGACGTCTTAGTTTTGCCTCAACTTCCCTACCAAGGTTGTTAATTTTTTCCCATTCCTCTTCACTGTAAGGTTTAGTAGGTCTTAGTTTTTCTTCGTACCGAGAGACCGTGACGTAAAATTCTAAGTTAGACTCGCAGGGTTCAGTCGTGCCTTGTACTGGATTTGCTGCTGTAGGTTCTGGAGTACAGACCAGGGGAATATGACCTTCTGCTGCCAAAAAACCAGAGGTGGGGTCTAGACCTATCCAACCCGCTCCCGGCAAATAAACTTCTGCCCAAGCGTGTAAGTCTCCATTGTCAAATTCTGGAGTAGGGGAATTATCGAGGGGTGGGATATCTTCTTTGAGTTGAATTAAATATCCAGAAACAAACCGAGCTGCTAAACCATAATGACGCAAAATTTGTACGAATAACCAAGCTGTATCTCGACAGGAACCAATTTTTTTGTGGAGAGTTTCTTCGCAAGTTTGAATACCTGGTTCTAGTCTAATTTCATAGTTAATATCTTGAGCAAGTTGTTGATTAATAGAATTGATAAAATTAGTAGTATAGGTGTCTATTTGTCTATTTTTATTTATCCATTCCTGTAGTAAATCTCCTGATTCGGCGATTTCTAAAAAAGGAGTTAGTTGTTTTTTTAGCGAATTTTCATAAACAAAAGGATATTTCTCTGCATAAGCTTCCAGGAGAAAATCAAAGGGATTTATGGGTTTAAGTTCAGCGATTATGTCAACTTCAATTTTTAGTTTATCTGTTTTCTGAAGAAAGTTAATTTTGCTAATAAAATTACCATAAACGTCTTGTTGCCAAGTAATTTGATGTTCTTGAGGTTCAACTTTTAATGAATAACTTTGAATCGGAGTAGGACAATGAAGAGAAGGACGCAATCCTAACTGATGCGGTCCGAGAATAATAGGGCGGTCAAAATTGTAAATAAGTTGATGATTCAGACTGACTTTTATTGACATTATTAATTTTAGGATTAAAGAAAAAATAGGTTATTTATCAAACTGTTTTTATCTTAGAGATAGTCTTATTTATAACAATCTATAGAGAAATACAAAAAACATTAATTCGGTAGTTATAGTTAATAATTAGGGTTTGCTGAAAAAGTCTGAATGGTAGGGGTAGGAGTCATGAGTCATGAGTCATGAGTAAGAATTTACCGTGAGTTTAGAGGATAGATTCGTGAAGAATAGTCCGTTAATTTTTCTGTCTTAGTAAGCCTTAAATGCTAGGCTAGCTTTTTGAACCTTTTAGCTCTAAAAGCTTGCACTTTTTAGATATCTAAAAAGACTGAAACTTTTATATTTCAGTTTTTTCATATTTATTCAGCAGAGCAATAATTATAGTTATTTTTATCTATTGAATAATTCTTTTTTACGAGTAACTTAATAAATAATAGATGGCTTAATTTGATTACTCAATGGTGAATTTTATGTTCATTTTTATTAAACTTAATTCTATGGAATTCAGCAAAATTTCTAATCGGAGCAGCCTAAATTAAAGTCAATTAAAATTATATGAAATTTTAGAGTAGAAGTAATATTTTTTTATGTATTATTTATATTTTTTTCAAAGGGCATTGTACTATAAATAGGAAAATATAACGGCAAGGCTTTGAGGATATTTGTGCAACAAAGCCCAAAAAAATCAATAAAGATTCCTCAACAAATGCAGAATCGAACAAATATGAAATTACTAATCGGAAGAATAGTCCGTTAATTTTTCTGTCTTAGTAAGCCTTAAATGCTAGGCTAGCTTTTTGAACCTTTTAGCTCTAAAAGCTTGCACTTTTTAGGTATCTAAAAAGGCTGAAACTTTTATATTTCAATTTTTTCATATTTATTCAGCAGAGCAATAATTATAGTTATTTTTATCTATTGAATAATTCTTTTTTACGAGTAACTTAATAAATAATAGATGGCTTAATTTGATTACTCAATGGTGAATTTTATGTTCATTTTTATTAAACTTAATTCTATGGAATTCAGCAAAATTTCTAATCGGAGCAGCCTAAATTAAAGTCAATTAAAATTATATGAAATTTTAGAGTAGAAGTAATATTTTTTTATGTATTATTTATATTTTT
>NZ_JAAHHT010000051.1:0-833 GCF_010672085.1 Okeania sp. SIO3I5 | reverse complement strand
TTTATTAAACTTAATTCTATGGAATTCAGCAAAATTTCTAATCGGAGCAGCCTAAATTAAAGTCAATTAAAATTATATGAAATTTTAGAGTAGAAGTAATATTTTTTTATGTATTATTTATATTTTTGGCAAAGGGCATTGTACTATAAATAGGGCTTGCTGATTAAATATAAAAGTATTGACTCCTAAAGGTTTTAGCCTTTTTTATCGTCAGAAATACCTTGTTTTGAGCTGCTTTATGCTCCTCAAGTTAGGATTTTAAGTTGACGCTCTTGCTGAAAAATCACGAATTAAATTCTTCCTCCTGCCTCCTCGCTCATTCCCCACTATTCCTGTCTCCTGTCTCCTATCTCCTATCCTTACTCATGCATACTTTTTCAGCAAACCCTAAATAGGAAAATATAACGGCAAGGGTTTCAGGATGTTTGTGCAACAAATCACAAAAAATCAATAAAGATTCCTCAACAAATACAGAATCCAACAAATACGAAATTACTAAGAAGTCAACAATGCAAATCAATATAAATCTAATAAATAATTAATCTCAAAGGTTCTCTAAGAAACTGTTCAAAAAATAAGTCTTAAGAGAGTTGTTGAGTGACTAAAATCTAAAATTAAAAGGGACTTCAAGAGATTGAAATTTGGTAGATATAGAGGTGGAAAAGTATATATATTCCCTTTATTTTAACTCTTCAATACTTGTCTTGATTTCTTCCTCCCTATTCCCTATTCCCTATTCCCTGTTCCCTGTTCCCTATCTCCCTCTAAATGTCAGATAATGCTTTATTGAATACGCCTGCTTTTTCGCTAGCTGCAATCACAATCAAATAATC
>NZ_JAAHHT010000509.1 GCF_010672085.1 Okeania sp. SIO3I5 | reverse complement strand
TGTCTCACCTACACTCATTTTCGGATTGAGGATAAAAATTCCTGGTACATGACGATCGGCACTTAAATGAGCCGTTAAATGGGGTGGCATGGATGTGCGGTTGTTAGTAACTAGCACAAAACCATGTTCCTCACACCAAATGAGAATATCTGGATCGAGAGTACCTTTTGGGGGAGTCCCTTCATCTCCAACAGCCCAAATTATTAATTCTGGCTCCCGTCGCTGAATTTGAGTTTGATAAGTGGGATTTACATTTTCATCCATTAGATAACGAATAGTCACTTGCTAGTATCTCCCACTTCTTTTGTATTTTCTATAGTCGCTAATTTCTGCCGATCGCGAATTGCTTTATGTACTTCTGGATCGCTGCCGTACTTAGCGATTCTCTCTCGCAATCGGATAATCCCCGGATGAGGATTCATATCTTGAGCTTTTCGTTGTTGATGCCCCCACTCTAACCAATCAGCAAGGTATTTACCCACGGTTTTGCGATCGCTCAAATAATACAAAATGGTTGCATACACTTGTTCTAAAGTGATAGTTCTAAACTGTTGCTCAATTTCTTCTGGAGATAGCTTTCGATGGATGTATTCATACAAAATGTTCTCAATGCCAACCCTAGTACCTTTGAGCCGAATATCGTTGGGAGTAAAAAAGTCGAAGTAGTCTTCTAATTTCATGCTTTATACCTCCAGTTTTTATTTAGCGGTTATTATTTTATCGAAAAAATCCATATCTGTAGGGGCGAATGGCATTCGCCCTTATAGGTTTTGGTTATAACTCAGCAAAAGCGCTGTAATGTAAGCCCCTATTTGTTTAAAGTTTTGCGATTAGGTTATCGTAATCGGCATGAGAACCGATCCAAAACCAAATGATATAATCTCCTTCCTTAAAACCTACCGCACGCCACCCCCAAGCAACTCTCACGGAAAAAATTGGTTTGGTAGGGTGAACTTGCTTAAATTGAAGGCTGTTATGATAGGGATTTTGCTCCCAGAGTTGATAAGCCTTTTTGGCAGTTTATTAGATATCTGGGGGAAGTTTTTCAAAGGTTTTCCAAAATCGAGATGTTGTTCTTGAAATCATAGAGGTTTAGAATTTTAAAGGTAGGGTTTTTCCTTGACGAAATTCTTCTAGGGCTTCCTCTGCTAGTTGCTCTAACTGTGGTTGGGATTTGTCAAAGGCTTCTTGCCACTTTTTTTCTGAGGCAATTTCTTCGAGAATGAGGCTGGCAATACCATCTTGCTCTGATTCTGGAAGTTTGGCTAGGGCAGCGATCGCTTCTTCTAATAGTTTGGTCATTTTTTGATTGGTTTTTTAGTGGTTCTTTTTCAGAGTAACGCGATGGCGTTAAGTTTGTCAAGGTGGTTTAGGGGCGATCGCTCTCTACCAGTTTCTGTCAAGCGATCGCTCCTTCCTCATCTTCTAGTTATTGTCATCTTCTCGTTGTGCCAAGAGGCGATCGACTTTATTCTCGATCGCGTTTAGCTTTCTGAATACGGTAGGACGGTCTTCATCCAGAGAAGATAAAAGATTAACCACCCCCTCGTTAAGAGCAGTCAGTTTTGCTAGGTTCTGGTCTAGTCTAGCATTGCGCTCTGCTTGTTCGAGTTTGTCAGTGGCAAACATATCTGTGAGACTCTGAATTGACTTGGCGTTGCTTTGAACAAG
>NZ_JAAHHT010000508.1 GCF_010672085.1 Okeania sp. SIO3I5 | reverse complement strand
TGTGCAACATTTAACCTACTCAAAGCTATTCACCTTGAATCTGTATAGCATCACCAGTTAAAGTGATGGCTGTTGCCGGCAAAGCTCGCAACATAATATTACGAGCGCCGTTCCAATCCCTATGGGCAGTATAGCCACATTTCGGACATTGGAACTTTTTATTTCCACCTAGTTGCTTGTGAACATGACCGCATTCAGGACAAGTTTTTGAAGTATAAGATTCATTACACAACACTACTAAAACATTATGTCTATTAGCCATATTTATTAAATGTCGCTGAAATTTATAATGACTCCACGAGAGCATATTTCGAGCCGTGCGTTTATTCAGTTTTCGACCAGACTTGACTACCATTTCTGAAGTAGCAAATGTCGGTAGAAAAATGATTTTGTAGTGGTTTACAAGAAATTGTGCTACTTTATTGTGCAAATCCTTAACTAAGCTTTGAATTCTTTCCCTAATACGATAACTTGCTTTACGCATTGCTCGTCGTTGACGTTTAGCCACGCTTAAGTCAATGCGACTCATTAAATTATCTAGATGAGAACACAGCCTTTGAATTTTCCCCATATCGCCGTTACCGAACTCAACAATCTTTTCCGAGTCAAATCCCGTCAAAAAAGTACGCACTCCAGGGTCGAGAGCAATAACTTTTGACTGCTCTGTGGGAATTGGTTGTTTTACTTCGGGGAAAATGCCATACCATTTTCCCCGCTCAAAAACCAATTGAGTACCATAACTACATTCAGCAGGAAAGCCTTCTGGTGAACGATAGGTCAATCCCTTCACCTTGGTGGGATACCAGTGGTTTTTCTTGTAGTTACCAACTTTGAATTTGATGACTTGAGACGGTTGACGGCAAGATTTAAACTTTGCTATACCACCATTAGCTATAGCTTGTTTGTGACCATCTACGGCATCAGCGACTGCTTCTTGTAATTGATGTCCAGGCAACTCTTTAACCGAATCTGGACGTTCGGCATCGCGAGCTAACTTTTGCAAATCATAAGCACTTGCTTTGACACCACCTCTAAGTTGAGCGATTGTCCAATTATAAATCCAACGGTAGGCATTCAGCCAACGCTTCCAGACTTTGTGCAGTGCATCAGATGGAAATACCCTGAGCTTCCTGACACTGTTGGGTGTCAACTTCCGGGTCTGGTTCCGAGGCTTTGTCTTGAATCGCTTTGCTGACTGATTCGTGATATTTCCGCAATCCGTAAAGCCTTGCACTGAAACAATGGAGGATGGACAAGATATCTTCAACGAGTTCTGCTTCTGGAGATAAGTTTCTCTGGTTGAGAACCAGGAGTTTGACCCCATTTTGCTGACACAACCATTCAATAAGTGGGAATCCAAATCGGATGGCTCTATCGGAGTAAGCGACGACAAGTGTTGAGATATCACTTTGGCATATTCGTTCCAATATTTTGAGGAATTTACGCCGTTTAAAATTGAGTCCACTTCCAATTTCTGAAATAAGTTCAGCGTGGGGGTATTTTTCGCGTAGAAACTCAATTTGTCGGTCAAGGTCATCTCGTTGGCTATGACTAGAGACTCTTGCATAAGCGATAACTGGCTTACTTTTGGGATTTTCTTCATCAATGCAGAATCGTCGCTGGTTTCCGGGAGTTCTAATACTGTCAAGCTTTCCTTCATTATCCCATCGTCT
>NZ_JAAHHT010000507.1 GCF_010672085.1 Okeania sp. SIO3I5 | reverse complement strand
CTTTATTACTTTTAAAACAGTAAGTTTGCCAGAGACTTTTGCTATTTCAATTCCAGGTACGGAACAATTACAAGAATGGAGTTTGAGAGAATGGAGTAGTATTATTCCACCGATAAAAATTGATTTACCGGGAGATTATAGTATTTTTAATTTGTTTGGTGGAGTGATGTTATTTTATGTGTTTAAAGTGTTTCTAGAAGGTGGTGCTGGAGGGGGTGGTTATATGATTCAACGTTACTTTGCTGCTAGGAGCGATCGCGAAGCTGGTTTACTTTCTTTATTCTGGATTTTTTTATTATCTTTTCGTTGGCCGTTAGTTACATCTTTGGCAATATTAGGAATAGATTATGGTTTAAAAAATCAGGTAATTTCTGACCCGGAATTAGTATTGCCTACTGTAATTAGTGCATATATTCCAGTGGGAGTTAAAGGTTTATTGGTTGCCTGTTTTATTGCTGCTGCAATGTCAACTTTTGATTCGATTATTAATGCTAGTGCTGCCTATTGGGTTAAGGATATTTATCAAGCTTATATTAAACCTGAAGCTTCGGATCAACAATTGGTTAATCAAGGTCGTTTGGCGTCTATTTTTATTGTTGGTTTGGGATTAATTTTTAGTTTTAATATTACGAATATTAATGAGATTTGGGGATGGTTGACTTTAGGGTTGGGAACTGGATTATTTATTCCTTTAGTTTTGAGATGGTATTGGTGGCGATTTAATGGTTATGGATTTGCTATTGGTACTGGTGCAGGTTTGGTTGCAGCTATTTTGACTAAAGCGGTGATTTTACCTTTTTTGAATATGCCTCAATTTCAAGAATATATTCTGTTTTTAGTTCCGAGTATTTGTTCTTTTTTAGGATGTATTTTGGGAACATTGTTAACTCCAGCAACTAACTTGGAAGTGGTTGATAATTTTTATCGGGTGACTAAACCTTTTGGTTTTTGGGGAGTGGTTAGTCAGAATTTGCCAACTAATATTCAAGCAAAAATTGAAAGGGAAAATCGACGAGATATTTTGGCAACTTTGATTGCTATTCCTTGGCAGTTGGTTTTATTTTTGATGGGAATGATGTTGATGATCAAGCAGTGGGATAATTTTGGTGTTTTATTGTTGATGTTTATTTTGTTGTCGATCGGATTATATTTTACTTGGTTTAGACATCTGAATAAAATATAAGACTTCTTGTAGAAGTCAGTGAATAGAGGGATGAAATTTTTCATTTCATATTTTGTTGATTTGATTGAAAATTTGGGAAGATGTCTTGAGCAATATGTGGATAGGTTGTCAGATTTTTCCTTGAGTTGGCACAACAAACTCTGACATTTTTTTTACTAATCATTGAGGATTGATATACAGAGGTAAATAATTAACTATCGGAAGTCAGAAAATAGGAAATAGGTAATAGAGGGATGAAATTTTTCATTTCATATTTTGTTGATTTGATTGAAAATTTGGGAAGATGTCTTGAGCAATATGTGGATAGGTTGTCAGATTTTTCCTTGAGTTGGCACAACAAACTCTGACATTTTTTTTACTAATCATTGAGGATTGATATACAGAGGTAAATAATTAACTATCGGAAGTCAGAAAATAGGAAATAGGGAATAGAGGGATGAAATTTTTCATTTCATATTTTGTTGATTTGATTGAAAATTTGGGAAGATGTCTTGAGCAATATGTGGATAGGTTGTCAGATTTTTCCTTGGGTTGGCACAACAAACTCTGACATT
>NZ_JAAHHT010000506.1 GCF_010672085.1 Okeania sp. SIO3I5 | reverse complement strand
TTCATTTATTCCTCTGGTAGTCGGAGCGATCGCTTATCAATTAACACAGCGCTGGAGTTATGGTTTTATTGCTGCTTTATTCATAGCTTTAGATGGATTATTTCTGGTTGAATCTCGCTATGCTCTAAATAATATTTATCTAGTAATTTTTGGATTATTAGCTCACTTGTGTTTAATTTTTGCTCTACAAAATAGTCAATTAAAACAAAAAAAATGGTTGATTTTATCTGGGATATTTTTTGGTGCAAGTGCAGCAATTAAATGGAATGGTTTAGGATTTTTACTCGGCATTTATTTACTCTGGATATTGGCGTGGATAATTGAATTTTTTGCTCCCAAAAAGAAATCAGAATTTATATCTCCTTGGCAAAATTTAACTCGACTAAATCTGATTCAATTTACTCTAAACTTATTTGTTATTCCCATAATTACTTATAGTTTACTTTGGATTCCCCACATTATTCTTAACCCCACATATGGTTTTTTGGAAATGCAGCAACAGATTTTCAGCTATCACCAAAGAATAGGCAGTGGAGCTGATACTCATCCTTATTGCGCTCAATGGTTTACTTGGCCGTTAATGATGAGACCTATAGTTTATTTTTATAAAAATACGGGTTTATTAGACAAACCAGAACCTTCTTTACCACCCCTACCTTCAGATATTGGAGACCCAAAAGTTAATCCCCTAATTTTTGATGTTCATGCTATGGGAAATCCTGCTCTTTGGTGGTTCTCAATATGGGGAATTTTATTATTAATCTTGATGTTATTTAATCGTGTTTGGCATTGGGAAAAAAATAGACAAGCAAGACATCAAAAAATTAAATTAAAGCAGATTATTAAATTTCCACCTGCTTCAGAAATGTGGTTGTCATTATATTTAGTTATCAATTGGCTAAGTAATTTTCTCCCTTGGAGTAGAGTAAGTCGTTGTACTTTTTTGTACCATTATATTGGAGCTTTAGTATTTGCTATCTTGGGATTTTCTTGGTGGGTTGATAGATGGTTAAATAGTTCCCAAAGTCGTCTCAGGATAATAGGGGTTACAGTAATTTTGATGATTTTATTTGCGTTTGTTTTTTGGATGCCTGTTTATTTAGGATTACCTTTATCTCCTCAAAGTTGGCGGCTTAGAATGTGGTTTAGGTCATGGATATAGATTAAGGAAAACCGAAAAAAAGTGAGATTATCAGTCATGTAAATACTAAAATATTAACTGTAAAAGTAGTCATTTTCAAGTTTTGGTATTACGTGGTTTAATAAGCCTTACAAGTTAGCTTTAATAATCTATGCTTTAGTTTTTTTTGTGGGAATTATTATCGGGACAATTGGAGCTATATTTGAGATAAAAACTAGAGGCGCAACTTTCGGATTACAATGGATAATAGCCTACGGAATTGGTCAAACTTATACTTATAAATATAGACAAGTTATGCCTCACCATATTAAGCTCTGGACAGTAATTTACTATTCCTTGATAGGAATTATTGTAGCTAGCTTATTGATGTTAATATTAACCCCTATAATTTTGTCTGAAATATCTATTCCATTTTTACTGTTGATATTAATTATTGCAGGTATATAGCAATTCCCAAGAAGCGTGAGGTACAAAATTCCTTGGTTTTAGGGAACAGGGAACACTTAACTGGGAACAGGGAATAGGGAATAGGGAATAGGAAACAGGGAATAGGAAATAGGAACAAATAAAGATAGGTGTACCTCACGATTGCTGAGAAACGCTATATA
>NZ_JAAHHT010000505.1 GCF_010672085.1 Okeania sp. SIO3I5 | reverse complement strand
GTCACTCTAAGCGCTGAGAGGGGAGGAATTTAACCTCCATAGGCCATGAGTTTTTAACCTTTTGGTTAAAGGGTCATGTTGCATCTTGGCTTCTTTGACCCAACGAGTCGCACTCAACCCAACCTACTGGGGTGTCAAGACTAAAATTGTGGTTTAGGAGCAAGCAACCTAGAAAACCTCTCCCCTAACCCCTCTCCTGCGAGGAGAGGGGATAAATCCCCCCCTTCCCTTGCAGGGAAGGGGGTTGGGGGGTTAGGTTTTTTTAACCCACATTTTCAAGCTTGACACGACACTATAGCAGTCGAAGCAAAGGTTAGGACGTTTCTAAATCCTGTTTGCGCAGCATTCCGTAGGAAAATCCTTTGACAGTTTACTATTCCCTATTCCCTATTCCCTATTCCCTAGCGCGTAGCGCTATACAATAAATTGAAAACCGATTGTTGCTCAAGAGGACAAAATAATTGACAGAAGAACGTGCCTATTGGTTAGCATGGGCCAAAATTAGCGGTATGGGTCCAATTGCCCTACAAAAACTTAAACAACAATTTGATACCCTGGCCAAAGCTTGGACAGCATCCCCCACAGAATTAGGCCACATATCAGGATTTGGCCGTCAGAAAATAGAAAAAATAGTCGAAGAGCGATCGCGCATTAACCCAGAACAACTTCTAGAAGAACACATTGAGAAAAATCCCAACTTTTGGACACCAGCAGATCCAGACTATCCCCGTCTCCTGCAAGAAATTCCCACACCTCCGCCCGTACTATATTATCGAGGTATAGTAGACTCTCAAGAAATACTAGGTATTACTCCCACAGTTGCCATAGTCGGCACCAGAGAATCTTCCGAATATGGTCGTCGTTGGACTCGGAAAATAAGTACAATTCTGGCAAAAAGTGGCTTTACAATTGTTTCGGGATTAGCAGCAGGAATTGATACGGAAGCTCATCGTGCTTGTCTAGAAGCAGGGGGGCGGACTATTGCTGTCTTCGGAAACGGGGTTGATATGGTTTATCCCAGGGAAAATAAAAGTTTAGCTGAACAAGTCGTTAAACAGGGATTAGCTGTTAGTGAATATCCCGCAGGAACTAAACCAAATTCTAAACATTTTCCCCAAAGAAATAGAATTATTGCTGGATTAAGTAGAGCAGTTTTAGTTATGGAAGCACCGGAAAAATCTGGTGCTTTAATTACAGCAGATATAGCAAATGAATTTTGTCGAGATGTGTATGTTTTACCCGCTCGTTTAGATGACGAAAAATCTCATGGTTGTTTAAAGTTAATTAATAAAGGTGCCGAGGTAATTCCGATTACTATGGATAAATTATTAGAAATGTTAGGAGCAATTCCACCTTTAGATATTGATGTAGAAGAATCTGCTGAACAGTTATCTTTATTTGAGGATAAAAAACAGACTTCTATGCCAGATTTAGAACCCAGGTTAGCTGAGATTTTTCAACATATTTCTACTGAACCGATTCTGCTAGATTTAATCATTCAAAAAACAGGTTTATCATCAGGAGAAGTTTCCAGTTCTCTCCTACAATTAGAATTATTAGGATTAGTGAATCAATTACCTGGAATGCGTTATCAAAAGAATTAATATAGCCTTACGGGCAAGTTAAAAGTCAAAAGTCAAAAGTTAAAAGTTAAAAGTTAAAAGTTAAAAGTTAAAGTGATTTTAAAAGTGGCTGATTAATTCTCAAAGCATTAATAGATCAAGGCAAATACCTTTTTGGATATAATATAAAATCCGCTTATACAGA
>NZ_JAAHHT010000504.1 GCF_010672085.1 Okeania sp. SIO3I5 | reverse complement strand
CAACTTTAAAAATTAATGACTTTAAGGATGTCATACAATGCTTACGGTGGTACAGCTATCGCTGGTTAATAGAGCGTTATCACGCTTGTACTCGCAAAGTGGCTGTGGCTTAGAAAAACTGCAATTAGAAACTGCCGAGAGGATTGAAAGAGCCTTAGCTACTTATACAATTGTCGCTTGGCGATTGTTATGGCTGACATATGAAGCTCGCTACAATCCTGAAGCACCTGCTGACACAATACTCTCAACCATAGAATGGCAAGCACTTTATTGTACAGTGAATAAAACTTCTACTCTGCCCGAGCATCCACCTACCATCAAAACTTGCATATTTTGGTTGGCGGCGTTGGGCGGTTTTTTATGCAGGAATTGAGATGGATTTCCCGGAGTGAAAACTATTTGGCAGGGGTTACGACGATTGCACGACATAGTAAAAGGTTGGCAAATAGCTAGAGAAGGTTAATTTTGGAGTTCAAGCATCCTGCTGGTTACAAGCTGGAAGTGATATCATAAAGCTGATGATAGGACTCTGTTGAGCACTTCATGCGGAATGCGTTCGCATTTCCTAATTAAAATGACTGTAGCTCCCGGTAGGAAAGGCATTTGATTTTGACTTTCTGTGAGTTTTTCTGCCATTATTCTATGGCTGGAAATGATGGCAGACTTCAAAAATGTTAACTTTTTTCAAGCTTTACCCTCAAATAATTACTGTACAATAATCAGAGATTGTTAAGAAATATGTGAGTAAGGCATAGCTTATTAAGGGGGGTTAGGGGGGATCTGAAGGCGGGTTTAGTTCAGTTATCTTATCAGTGGGATTTGTAGGGGCGGGTTTCACCAAAAATATTGATACATGATATTAATTTATCTAAACCCGCCCCCCTTTAGGCAGCGCAGAGTATGGGGGCGGGTATCATATTTGATGATTCCCTGCTTCATGATGAATTTAATCTGGAACCTGCCCCCTATATGTTAAATGTGGAAAAATTGAACCCGCGTCGGGGGCGGGTTGAAATAATTAACCATGTTAATGCTGCATTATACTGCGTTAACCCTCTAAAGTCCTACCTCAAACACGCTGCGCGGAACCCACCCCTACTTTTCCCCTTCGCTAAGTAAATGTCGCCCTGATTCTTCCCCCGATATCAAAGACAACAAAGATAGAAAGTGATAAATTTGTGTGATATTTAAGTGATATATTAAAAATTGTAAAAGATTTAATTATTTTGGCGAAATGCTCTTGACACTAGGGGGGGGAGAGATTAAGATGCAACAACAATTTAATGACCAAAAGAAAAATGAAGAAGACAACTAATTTTACCGAAACTAACCAACAATCTCTCCTCCGTCGCCGAGTCAAGCATATCCTGAAAGCTCTCTCGGCAGCGACGGTTTCGACGCTCTCGCTCCTTTCCCTCTGTCTCACTTCAGCACAAGCAGCATCTTTCGTCACCGTATTTGAGACTTCGAGGGGCAATCTTTCTTTGGAGTGGAGTGGTGATGATCTAGATGGGGACGGGACAATCGACTTCTCTGAGTTGAGTGGCCCTCTGGTTTTGGGTACTGGTCTTTCGAGAGCGTCTATGGGTACTCCTACTCCTTTTTGAGGAATCGCTCGTTTTTTTATATAGAGGATTTGGGGGTAATCGATTTGACTCCTTTGCATATAGGTACTGAGTTTGCTTCGCAACTCTATTTGAGATACCCGTAATCAATCAATCTATGGTACTACTCGTCGATATCCCGGGTCCACTTCTCTTCTTGGGGTCCAAAATGGGAGGTAT
>NZ_JAAHHT010000503.1 GCF_010672085.1 Okeania sp. SIO3I5 | reverse complement strand
TTCAGTGGGGCGTTGTAGTCTCCTGCAATCTCCCACTATTTCCTTAAACTTGCAATGGCGTTAACCAGTTGTAGGTAACGTTCAGTTGCTAATTTTCTTAGAACAATTAGATTGATTAGAAATCATGGAAATAGAAGAAGTTAAAAATTTATCTGCTGACTTGTTCAAACAGATGTTTCTCCACCTCTGGAAGGAAAAGGGTTGCCCACTGAAAAACGAGGACTTTTTCTCAGAGTCAAGTCTGGAAAACATTGCCGATATCGCTAACGTTGCAGCAATGCACTTTTCCATAGAATGGAATGTTTTTCTTGAAAGAGTTAATGAGCTCACGGGGTGACAAGCTAGTTGAAAGCTATGTATAGAAAGGGATTTGCGGAAAGGAGGCTGAGGAATAATTCAATTAAAAGAAAACCCTTATTGAGAATGAAGGGATGTAGTGCGAGCGCAGAGTGCTCGCACTACATCCCCTAACCAGGTTGAATTATTATTCAAGCAATTCTGGAGAATAATATTATGAAAAAACTCACTTTTATTAATTGATGGTTAATCAAAAATTACGGTCTAATGGACCACTGTATTCATCGCTTTTATCCCCCTGCAATAATATAGAAATTTATGAGGATTAAGCCTCATTAAACTTTCTACTAATTCCCAGATAAAATCATCATTTATTGTCCAATAAATTCTAGATAATCCTACGAAAAAACTACTGTGCCTTCTTTCTTTTATACCTTTTTCATTAGTTCTTGATATATATTCTTGAATCCCTTTATTTTTAATTTTTTGTCCTTGAAATGAACTAATTGTATATGAAATAGCTATTAATAAAATTAGATTGTTAAGTCTAGTTTCATTGGCTTTAGCTGCTTCTAGATTGTAACCACCAGTTTTATAGTCTTTAAACATTGCTTCAATTCCCATTCTCTGACTATATATTTTTTTAATTTTTTCTGGTGACGATAGATTGGTTAAAATATACCATTTTTCTGAAACAGATTTGCCACGATATTTTTGTTTTTTATATATCAGTAAATTATATGTTCCTACTCTCAATATTTTGGTAATTTTTTGATTTAAAAATAGTTTGCATTCACCGACATTTGCTGGTAATTCAGAGAGTTTACAATATTTTCTTCCTCGTTTTATCATCGTCGATTTTTTTTGTCTCAAAACAAAATATACACCTTGTTTTTGATATTTTTTCAACCAATGAGATAGGAAAATACTGTGAAACTCTCTATCTGCTGTCAGAATAATTTTCTGGCCTTTTAGTAATCTTAGGACCGGACGAATTACTGCTTTTTGTTCGGTTAAATTACTAGCTCCTTTATGAGTTAAAATCTTCCAATTTATAGGTAAAGCCCTCTTTTTCCAAGCTAAACTAATCATTAATATATTAGTATTTTGCCATTGAGTTCTATCTATAATTAATACTAATTCCGAGGGAAAGTCGAATAATTTTTCTACCATTATTCTGACCAAAGGAAACCAGAATAAAGGCAAACTTAATTCCTTAATGGTTAAAAACCTTTGTATATGTTTCCGCTTACTTTCTAGTTGAATTGGCAGGGGAAATAAGTTCGTTAATTTAGATATTTGTACAGTTTTATATACTGATATTAAGTATAATAATATTTGTAATGTTGCTACTTGAGATGGACTCAATCTTTGCTTAATATGGTCTTTATAAAAGCCTAATATATTCACTTTTATTGATTTTTATTTGTAATTACTAACCCTTTTTTATCATATTTTTAACTATTTCCAAAACTTTTTAAATGAATAAATAATCA
>NZ_JAAHHT010000502.1 GCF_010672085.1 Okeania sp. SIO3I5 | reverse complement strand
TCTTAACAGTCGTGTGGGTTCAAGTCCCACCACCCCCACTGCTAAAATTCTTTCCTAGTTTGGGTTTTATGGTTTGGACTATAACTTTGTCTTGAAAGACTAATTACTATTAAACAGAAAAAAAAAGGCTATATTTGGCATTTTTGTGACAGTTTTTGTGACACGCTCAGTGAATTTTTCTAATATCACCAAACTGGACTCTCCTAACTTCTGGTTGTTCTCCTTTACGTATAGATTTCTCTACCCAAAGGCAATCCGACTCTACACTCTTGATACTCCAAATATTCTGGCTTCCATCACCCATTGCCTTAAGGCTAATTAATTTTCCTACTTTCAATTCTCCCCCCAGACTAATCTCCCATAGCCAGAGCTTAATTTTTTGACTCTGACGTACTTCATCTGGATCGGAGGAATTGGCCAGCAGTTCGTAAACTGTTCCCACATTTGGACTACCATATTCAGACCGAACTTCTGCCAGCTCCTCTCTGCTCTGGCAATTTTTCACTTTTTCAAATACTCCTAATTCTTCAGTAACAGAAGTTTCAGTAACTTCTAAGTTCGGCTGTACAGTAGAATTTGAAGTTGTGTTACTCGGCTTTTCGGTAGCTTGAATTTTTACTTCAGAAGCCTTTTGTACAATTGGTTCTGGAGAATTGTTATTAAACTCCAGTTCCTCAGTGACAGTTGCGGGCACAACTCTTTCTGGAAATGCCTCGAATTTAATCGTCTTTGAAGTAGTAACAGTTTGGCCATATCCCATTTCCTCTAATCTCCGAAAAAACTCGATCGCTTCCCCCCGGTTTTTGCACTTCCGAGTTTTGTATACCGCATCTCTGGGGGTAATCGCCTGGCCTTTTCTTAGAGCATACTCGTAAAGCTGAAACATTTTGCTTGGTCCAGAATTATCCATAATAGACAACAGTGCCTTGACTTGGGAAATTTGGTACAAGGCTCGCTCCTTAGCGATTTGGACAAATTTTTTCTCAACGATTTCTGAAGGCGATTGTCCTTGGGATACTGACCAAAGGATGTGGTACAACATTGTCCACCGGAGAATCTTCCCTGGCATTTTCCCATACTGGTAAATCATTGCTGGCTTATCAGCTCTCTGCTTCTGGGATTCGCAGTGATTATGACAGGTCTTAAATAGTTGGTAAGCATCTGGTGAAAGCCTAAAAGTCATGTCTGGTAATGAATCTATTGATTCATAAAGGTTGACTAAAAGAGGCGTTATATCGATCGCTACTTCGTTATCATCGTCCCAGTAGTGAGAAATATTTGGCAAGGTAGCAATGTTGTATCTGGCAAAAAGCCCTGTGGGATCTGAGCTAGAGATAATTTCAGATAAAACTTCCGGCTGAATCCCTCCCAGCAAACATTGATTTACTACACCACCAGGATAAATTTTACCTCTACGGACTACGGTGTCCATCAAACCATCGTAGGATTCTAAGAGTAACTGGGAATCCCCACCCTTGCCCCCTTTGTATTGACCTTGGGACTTCTGCTCTTTGGCCAATTCATCAAAGCATCTTAAAACTTTGGGATTGTGCTGGGCTAACTCCCTCATTCCTTCGGGGGTATAGTCCCCAGTGCTAAATACTCTGAGCTTTGGCTCTTGAGGTCTACTACCCCTGGTAGATCTGTCCTCCGCCTCCCAATCTGCTAAGTCTTTCTCATAATTGATTTTTTGTTGATTGTATAGCTCTGTGGCCTTTTCTTGCATTTTGGACAAAGGCTTTCTGGCGATCGCTTTGAATAGTGGGGATTTCTTTGATGCTGGCTCCCCAATGATA
>NZ_JAAHHT010000501.1 GCF_010672085.1 Okeania sp. SIO3I5 | reverse complement strand
AGTAAGTGCCTGGATTTCAGACGTATTCTCTTCCGATTAAGTGTTCCCTCCTCCCTCCTCCCTCCTCCCTCCTCCCTCCTCCCTCCTCCCTCCTCCCTGTTCCCTGTTCCCTACCTTTGCTATACAATACCGATGCTACCGGACATGATATAATTGATTAGATTGATCCAAACCTCTATAAAACAGGCATCTTGCCTGTTAATAATATACAGAGCTAAAATTACCTATATAATATTCAACCTATCCCACTATTCTAAAAATGCTTATTTACTTAAGTAAAATTTTCCTGAAAAGCTGGGTTTTTCGTTTTTATCTTTAACAATATTTGGGCTTTTCAACAAAAATATTATTAGTGGGATAGGTTCTTAAAACTGAATTAAAATGAACATCAAAGTACAATTAGATATTGCCAAGAAGGAATAGATAAATACCATTGATAAAATTCTGCAACTTTTAGAGATAGACTTTTCATTAATGGATAATGGATAATGGATAATTGATAATTACCTCTCCCTAAAAGGAAAAGATTTATTTCTCTTGGTTGATTGTATATGGTTAGATCACCTATCCATCCCATCCTAACGGACTGCTCCGCTTGCCAACCGCTTTTTCCCCCTATCCAAGGGGAGGCTTTAAACCTGAATTATTTAATTATTTAATTGTTTAACTATTAATTATTTCGGTAAAAGTAAATATCGGAAAATTCAATATGGAGTGGGGGCGAGCCTTGATTTCTACCGACCCCAATTAACTCATTCCATACTCAGTAAATTGCCTCATATAGGGCGAATGAAATCCTAAAACAATATCGTTTTTAGGAACTCCTAATGTCACTAATTCTTCAGCAAGATCGACCTCGGTTCCATTGTACTGTATCCAGATTTTTTCATCGATAATATCGACATGCATAATACAGCCATAAATTCGTCTCCTTTTATGCCAACCTACCCTAAATAATAAATAATTGTCTCCTTCTCGATGAAAAATTAATTCGGTTTTGACATCTTCTAGATCGAGTTTGTATTGCCCGTATTCGGAAATTACTTTTTTAATTGCTTCTCGGTACTTTTCTAGTTTTTCCATTCAACAATTACCTCCATATCTAAATCATAAACTATTAGTTTAATTTCGTTGTATGCGATGGAAGTCTGAATAAATGGTCTGCTAAAAAAATCTCGATTTGTTTCTATAGGAACAGCCAAATAAAGTACGCGAGACGATTCTATTTCTTTCAAAGCTAAACGGTAATTAATAAACTGTCCGACAGCAAGATGGAAATCATAAATTGCCGATTTTCCCAGGAAACTTTTAATCTCAACAGCGATTTTTTGCCCCTCTTTTTCAGCAGCAATTAATTTTTCTGCACCTAGATCGATAGACATTCCTACATCACCAGAAGCGACAGGCAAAGGATCGTGAGTTATAGTCCATTCTTCTTTTTCAAGAGCACGTTTGACTGTATCGTGAAAGATATCTTTAGCAAACATTAGTTAAAGTTTTTCTACTTAATAAAGACTGGTTTTAATCTAGTTGCCTTCTTCCTTTTATATCCTCCTTGCCTGCAAGAAATTGCAGATGAGATTTGTCAGGGTAAAAGACAAATTTGGTGTCATTTTTGGTGGAATAGGGAATTGTTGGTTGTGCATCAATAAAGTGTGGGAAACGCCCTAGTATGCCGGGCCAATATAATCTAAAAGCACTGATATATCAAGGTTTAGGGCACTTGGGGAGCGAAAAAAGTGCAAATTTTTTAGCCTTTAAGACTAAAAATTTAGGACGGGTGGCAGACACTTCCCAAAAAGATACAGGTACAATTATTCCTCCTACTTCCCACACTTCCCAC
>NZ_JAAHHT010000500.1 GCF_010672085.1 Okeania sp. SIO3I5 | reverse complement strand
ACAAATTTTAACGGATTTTCTTCAGGTTCTGCAACTGCTACTATTACCCTTGACTTAGTTGGCAATTTTGATCTTCGTAGTTTTATTCTATGGAATGATGTCAATGTCTTAGCTGAAGGAATTGAAAATTTCAGACTGGATTTTTTCACGAGTTCTGACAGTTTCATTACAGCGCTTTTCAGTTGAGTAGACCACTAAATTCATGATCTTGGAGTCAGGAGTCAGGAGTTAGGAGTTAGGAGTCAGGAGTCAAGAGTTAGGAGTGAAGAGTTAGGAGTGAAGAGTCAGTATCATTGTGGTTTATTCATATGAAAACCGCTGTAAATCTTCTGATATCTTTGTAGGTCCCCGTAGACAATTTGAAGGAGAAGAGTATATTTCTGATGAAGTTGTTAGTAATGTCAGCAAAGTCGATCTAGTAGTACTTAGTTCTTATTCCGGATTCGGTAGCGATCTTGAAATTCGTGAAGTGACATTTACAGGTTCAGAAACGGATATAGTATCTACTCCAGAACCAGCTTCCATTATTTCTTTATTGATTCTAGAACTAATTTAGGATACTCTTTACAGCGCTTTTCAGTTGAGTAGACCACTAAATTCATGATCTTGGAGTCAGGAGTCAGGAGTCAGGAGGCACGGAGTTAGGAGTCAGGAGTCAAGAGTTAGGAGTGAAGAGTCAGTATCATTGTGGTTTATTCATCATTAAACCGCTGTAAAAAGAAAAATCCTAGGTTGATACTTCTTTTTAACTCTTTCGGATTTGTGTTGAGAACACCCAGTTTGAGCTAATTTTAGGGAAACTAACATCTGAAATTTAGAGTAAACTACTCCAAGGACTTGTTCCGGAATTCATCTCGATGAGAGAATTAAGAGTTTATACAACTTTTCTCAAATCCAGATGAAATTGAGTAAATAACCCAAATTTTTAGGAAAATTTTCTCAGATTTCACTTTCAGTTCGAGTCTTGAATTCACTTAATTATTCAACTTTGAGTCTAAACTCCAGTTACCACTGACTACTCAGTCTATAGTCATTTCAAATCAGGATGAAACACTTTTTTTGCTGAAACCCTTTCTAGGTAAAGAAACACTCGTCCCAATCTTATTCAGAATGACTATAAATATTTGTAGCAAACATTTATCAAGTTAGTATTATAATTAACTAAACAAAAACGGCGATAATTAGATTATCGCCTTCACTAAAAAAAAGACAGATTAGCTAAATAATACAGCGCTTTTCAGTTGAGTAGACAACTAAATTCATTGTTAGGAGTCAGGAGTTAGGAGTCAGTATCATTGTGGTTTATTCATATGAAAACCGCTGTAATAGAGAGAAAATTATCTTCAACGACCACTTTTATCTCTCTCTTGACGTCTGCGATCGCGCCACTCATACACGGTTAAATATATAATTCCTCCCGTTACAATTAACATTAATCCCGATGCGGCAAGAGCCATAATATTTATTGGTGTAAATTCCATAATTCCTCCTGGTAATAATTAATAATTAATAGTTAATAATTAATAATTTTAGCAGTTTTGGGTTTGAACAAGTAGAAAGCTTTGTAAGAATTAATAATTCATAAGTGTAGCAGTTTTAGGTTTGAAGAAATAGAAAGCTTTGTAATAACTAACAATTAATAATTACCTCTCCCTAAAATGAAGAGGGTTGAGCAAGAAGGAAAAAAATTTATTTCTTTTGGTCAATTGGATATGGCGCCGGTCACCTATCCATGCCATCCTATTCATACGAGCAAACGACCACTTTTTCTCTTTTCAAGGGGAGGCTTTTAACCTAAATTATTTAATTATTAATTATTAATTATAACCACCGCTTTTTCTCTTTTCAAGGA